>JALUVJ010000196.1 GCA_027020665.1 Nitrospira sp. | reverse complement strand
CCCGTAACTCTGAGTAGTTATATATTTCTCCATTAAAAACGATGACATATTGTCCGTTTGCACAGGTCATGGGTTGGTGTCCGGTGTGCAGATCAATAATGCTGAGTCGACGCATCCCCATGCTGAGTGCACCATCAAAAAAGAGGCCCTCATCGTCTGGCCCGCGATGTGCGATGGTCTGACACATCTCTGACAAATATGCCTTATCAAGGCTGGTATTCGGATTTGTTGCTAACATCCCGGCTATTCCACACATTTTAGATATCCTCTCGGTCACGCACAACAAACGGGAAAAAATGTTTCATCTCGAGTTTGGGTGACTCATTCTATAAAAAGTTCACAGTTCATGATTCGTAAATCAGGCGATGCAGCGCGGAACGATATTTCTTATACTGCCATTGTTGATAGCGATTTTTGATTAAAGAAAGCCCTTTCATTTCAGAAAGTCCCGTAAGCCGGTTAATAATATGCCGAACGCGATAAGCTAAAAATATCGGTGCATTAGAATCAAATGTAGGGTCATACGCATCAAGAAAAGCTTTTTGTAAAATAGAAATCGTCTTTTTGCGAAAAAAAGGGGCAGCGAGAAAATCCTCCAACTGATGACAAAAATATGAAGGATCCAGATAAGGTGTGTCCATGCGGTACATCGCGAAATCCAACACACTCACCTGATTTTTTTTAACCAGAATATTACTCAAACTCAAGTCGCCATGTGCCGGACAGAGGGATTTTTTCTCATCTGAGCTTTGTCCCAATTGTTGTTCCAAATATCTCAAAACATCTTGTCGGTCTTGTTCTTTAAAGCGGGCCTGGGCCAATAATCTTTTTAATCGAATATCAACATAATCAATTAAAGACGGCGGAGTATCCTTATGATTTAAATCAATGGCCGGTGTTTTTTGAAATTGTTTGAGCCATTGTCCCACCAAATGGCAATAAGCGGACAGCTCATCCATCACTTTTTTCCCGGGATACCCTTTCGCTGAGTTTGCGATTTGTTTTAAAAGTTGCTCGCCTTTACACTCTTCAGTCACAATCGACATTTCTTCAGGAAAAAAAGCAATCATTCTCGGAACGGAATTCGATTGATTCTCAGGAAATGAGCCATAGAGTTTTTTCGTAACTGTTACCTCATTTCTAATACGGTGCATGACCTGTGCTTGTCCTTCGTCTTTACACTTGTCAACACGAAAAAACTTCATATAAATGACGAGTTGCTTGTTTTTTCCAAAAGCAGCACATTTAACCACTTCTGAAAGTGGCCGGCGGATAATGAGTTCCGGGGTAATTTTCAAGGAAAAAGATGCGCCAAAATAGGCTTCGGCATTCCCCTGAAAATGCTCGATCACCCGTTCGTAACGCGTTTTTAGTTCCGACAAATAATCGGGTGCGTCTTGTCCCTTGGGCAGATACTGCGCTTCGTTCTGAGGACGTTTCAAAGTCACAAGCCTTTCCTCGGCACCAGGGACTGATAAAGGGCATGATATTCCTGAACCATTTTTTCAAGACTGAAGTGCGCGAGCACCCGTCGACGTCCTGCTGTGCCTAGTCGGCGTCTTTTTTCTACCTCACGGATCAAATCTGCCAAGGCCGCCTCCAAAGCTTCTTCATCCTGCGATGGCACAAGTATCCCGCTTTTATTGTCTTCAATCACTTCCGGTACGCCACCTACGCTTGTCGCAATAACAGGCACACCGCATGACATTGCCTCAAGAACGGCATTTGGCATCCCTTCTCTCAAGGACGGCAGGACAAAAATATCAAAGGCATTTAAAATCTCGGGGATGTCATTTCGCGCACCGACAAAATGGACGTTTTTATCTAACCCCAAAGCCTGGGCTTTAGCCACCAAGTCTTTTTTTAGAGGACCGTCTCCTGCAAGCACAATTTGCATATTTGGGGCATGTGGTAGATTTTTTTTGCAAGCAGTCAGCAAGAAGGCCTGATTTTTCACCGATCTGAGACTTCCGACTGTTCCGATACAAATATCTTCCGGATTCAACCCTAATTTTTTTCGAATGACCAATTTTTCTTCCGAACGTGGAAAAAAAACGGCTGAATCCACACCATTATAAATGGGCCGAATCTTCTCAAATGGAAATCCGACGACATCCACGATCCTTTGCCGGTGCGCATTCGAAACGGCAAGCACTTGATTTGCACAGTTCCACAGAAAATTCTGTAAAACCACGTTGCGCTTTTTTCCTTCTATTGTACCCCGCTCTGCGTGAATAACGGCAGGAACTCTTGCAAGTTTTGCCGCAAGAATACCTTCTAGCACAGTTCCCCAATTGTGTGTTTGCACAATATGTGTCCCCGTACTTCGTAGAAAACGAAATATCCTATAGATTAACATCGGATTATTCCCTCCTTTTTTATTCAGAGAAACAACCCGAACTCGATCCGTGTTCACCCTGTTTTGCAGAGGCACTAAGGGAGCAAAGCTCAAAATGGTGCACTCAAATAAATCGGGGTCCAGCGCATTCACAAGATTGGTCACCATGTTTTCAAGGCCCCCGAGTCCATAGGTGTGTACAAAAAAAACGATTTTGATCTTCTTTGAAATGACCTTTCCTTTCCGGTGCATTGTTTGTATCAAATCCTTCGCATCACTTGGAGTCAATTTGCAGACGATTTCCATAGTTGAGCCAAGACCTCAAACTGGGCGACTCGAAACAACTTTCTTGATGCATCAATTTCTCCATTTCGATGACGATCAAGTTCCTTTTGGATGAAATCTACATCGTAAATTCCTCTCTGATGCGTTTCCTGACTGGCGAGTAAGTCCCGCATTGGTTCATACCACTGATTGGCAAACCATTGTCTGACAGAAGTCGGGAAGCCCATTTTATCAATGCGGGATCGAACGGATTCGGGGATATGACCCCGCATGGACGCTCTCAAGACATATTTATTTAGTGGCCCGCGCATCTTCCATTCAACAGGTAATTTCCATACCAATGAAACCAAGCGGTAGTCCAAAAAGGGCAGACGTGCTTCCACCGAATGGGCCATGGAGTTTCGATCCTCAATTCTCAAATAAAGCGGCAAAGGGCGATATTCAACAGAATACCGTAATGCGGTATTGAGGGCTTCATTCATGTAACCCCGATCTCCCAGATTTAATTGCTTTGAGAGATCTGGAGAAAAGAAAGGATCTTTGGCGTAGGTGTTGTGTTTTCTAAGATTTGCAATTTTTCGGTAGGAAGAAAGTCGGCCTAACTCTGAGCGATAAAAACGATGCAGGGTTTTAAGAAAAAGATCCCTGGCGTTTCCACCATGTTCCACGCAGAATGCTTTTATTTCACTGAAGGTCTCGCCAAGCCGGCCGGACCGGAGCAGGCTGGTCCAATAATTTGGGAAGTAACTATGGTATCCTCCGATCGTCTCATCCGCTCCCTGTCCGTTCAGCACAACTTTCACCCCGTTGTTGGCAGCAAGTGCCATGAGGTTAAAGCCAATTAAAGCGGTCGCAGAATGTAAGGGTTCATCGTGATACCCTAAAACCTGAGTCAGTTGGTTCCAAAGGCCACTGGGGTTGATTCTCAGGCGATTGATTTCGGCCTGTGTTTGTTCAATGGTATCGGCAATATAAAGTGATTCGTCAAATTCCGCTGAAACATATGAAAAGGCCTGCAGAGATTTGCCGGGTAAGTATTTCGGGTCGGCTCTTAATTTGGCCATAAGCGAAATAATGGAAGTTGAATCAAGACCGCCGGAAAGACAAACACCCACGGGAACATCACTGCGCATGCGTAACTTGACCGCATCTTCAAAAACATCATAAAAATCACGCGGCGGATCAGATATACTCATTTCAGGAATATTTTCGAGCGACCAAAAGTGCCATTCATTTGAGCCTGCATCCAGGTTAAATTCAAATGCTGTTCCCGGAGGAATTTGTTCAATGCCTTCGTAAAACGTTTCTTTTCCTTCGTCAAGACGACCCTGCAAGAGAAACTTGGAGGCGATGGGCCAGTTTGTCTTCATTGCATAATAACCTGAAGCCAAAATGGCTTTAATCTCTGAAGCAAAAAAAACATGATCCCGTCCCTGATAGCGGTACAATGGCTTGATCCCAAAACGATCTCTGGCACCAAAGAATTTACGTTTTTTCTTGTCAAAGATTACAAAGGCCCACATCCCGTTCAGTTTATTTAAACAAGCACTCCCCCACTCACAATAGGCATGAAGCAACACTTCGGTGTCCCCGCTTGATTTAAAGCGGTGTCCCAAGGCTTCGAGCTCTGCCCTTAATTCGAGATAGTTATAGATTTCGCCGTTGAAGACCATGACCTGCTGTCCATCGTCACTGAGCATGGGCTGATGCCCCGAAAGAGAAAGATCTAAAATCGAAAGCCTCCGAAACCCAAACCCGACAGGCCCCTCAACATACCTTCCCTCGTCGTCAGGCCCCCGATGCCGAATCGAAGTTGTCATTTTGTCAACAACGGATAAATCGGCTTTTTCCCCGTTTAATGCCAGCATAACCGCAAAACCACACATGAGCTGATATCCTCCTATTTCAAAAATTTTCGGATGACGGGTACGATATCTGCCCTCAATTCTTTAGCCAGAGCCAGTACCGGCGCGGGTCTTATGACCAGGAGGGCTGCAATGTAACTCAGTGCCCCAACTGAAATGGCTGATAAAAGCAGGAGTAACGAATTGAGGCCGAATGCGGCAGCAGACCAACGTTGGAATAATAAGACCACTGCAAACATAAATACGCAAGCTGCAAAAGACGCATTTTGGGGACGAAGTATTTCAATGAGTGTCATCTGAGAAATCTTCATAAAATAAACGGTCATGCCCATCCAAAGGACAAAATTCGTTGTGGCAACGGCAATACTCACCCCTACAATACCCCAGTGACTGCCAATATAGGATCCGGCCCCCAACATCAATAGCATTGCCGCCCTGATCCAAACCTCCACTGAGACCTTCCCCATGGCATTCATCACGGTACTGGTGAGTTTGATATGTAGCCTCAGCAAGCCTGCTG
>JALUVJ010000195.1 GCA_027020665.1 Nitrospira sp. | reverse complement strand
CTTCCGTAAAATCTTCATCTTTAAGCCCGATATTGATTTGAAGCCCACTCACATCAAAAACCGTCCGGTGGCCGTTCTGAATGTTGGTCACAATCGTGCGTTTCCAAACATGCAATTGATCCACTTCCTGCCATTCGATGGTCTGTCGTTTCAGGAGTTTTTCCCCCTGATCGTAATAGTCGATCTTGAGCCGAGTCCAATCCTTTTTGGAAATCCAGGATATTTTTTTGCTATAGATGCTGCTTTTTTCCTGCGGCACACTTTCTACAACATAACAAAGTACACCGCGATACATCTCTTCTCGCAACAAGGTATGCCGGTCTTCATCCAAACGCCGCTGTCCGATATCGGCAAAAGTCAGATCCGAACCTAGAAAGGCATCATTCAAATCCTGTCCGGAAATCCGACGCACCATGTCAAGTGCGGGCAGATATAAACGTAAGTCATCCGGCTGATCGGCCTTGGCGTAATCCCAAACCAAAAAAGCCACACCCCGCGAGTCCGCAGGCAATTCCGTAACAAGCAACATTTTACTATCAATACCCGCTTCAGATCGGTAATTTTTCCAATAACGGGATACCTTGATCCGCTTCATCGCCCCGTCTCGCTCAATCAGCCAGAGCGTCACGATGCTCTTTTGGTCATCAATTTGGTAAAGCAGGTCTCTCGATTTTTTGATCACCTCCGTCCCGGACAAAGCCTTAGCCTGTGCGAAACAGAGCGGGTTGATTTGAAAAAAGAAGATAAAAAAAGCCAAAAAAACACAGCGCTTCACGATATTTCCAGCCCGACCGCTGAAACAAAAAGACAGCAACATCCAACCCCGCTTCCTCAAATAAATCGGCCCTTTACCGTCTTGATATCCGGAAAGGGCCGATCCTCCACAAAATTGAAAACGCCGGAGGCCTTATTTCGGCTTCTGCCCCAACAATACAACAAAAGGACTCGGCTCGGAAAGCTGAACGGTCTTCACCTTTTTAAATCCGGTCGCGCGCATCCATTCCGAGACTTCCTTTTCGGAATAGGCCGCGCCGCCGGGTGTGTGAATCAACTGGTTCACCCCAATCAATGCGGATAAAGCCGGGCCGGTTTTTGTCCGGTTTAACATCTGATCCTGTACCAAAATCAAACCACCGGGCTCCAATGCATTAAACGATTTTTTGAGGATTTTACCGATCACCTTGGGCGATTCCTGATTAAACATCGACGACAGCAAAACCGCATCATAACCCTTGCCAAAGGATTTATCAGTCAAATAATTCCCCGGACGGCGATTAATGCGTTTTTCCAAGCCAAAAGATCTGACGATTTCCGTCGTAATTTCGAGGGTCTGCGGCAAATCCAAAACCGTTGCCGACAAACCCTTATTGGCCTGACAAAACTTCACATCAAAGGTGCCCGGCCCGCCTGCGACATCCAATAGGTGTGTCCGGTCCGAAAAATCGATGTCCCTCGCCAAGATATCCCCTTGCGCCAGCGCGCGGTAGTGCATGCCGTAAATATAGTTTCTGAGGGCCTCCGGCCCCTGATCATGCGGTTTGCCGACCACGGGTTTTCCTTGGACCACGGCATCATATAAATCTCCCCAGGCGTCGTACCAACTGTCAAACATCGAAACAATGCCTCCTTGGAATTTTTTGCCGCCTTTTATCAGGAAGGTCTTTGAAAGCCGCGTATTTCGGTACTTCCCGCCGGTTTGATTCAACAAACCCAAAGAAACGGCTGCAATGAGCAGGATTTCTAGCCCGCGTTTATCCGCCTTGCATCTCGTCGCAAGCTGACTCACAGTCAGGGCTTTATCGGCCAAGAGCGTGAACACATCCAAGCGAACCGCCGTATGCAGTACCTTCGATTGCCAATAGGATGATGCGATCTGCATCACCTTCATGGGATCAAGTGCGGCAGGACCGGATGAGGCCGCGGCTGTTTTCGGGCTTGACTTTTTTGGGGCAGCTTTCTTTTTCACATTCTCCGTTTTTTTCATGACGTCTCCTCATTAACAATCTCCGGAATATAAGAAAAGGCATGTAGATTCGGCCAACGATCCGTATAGGCAATCTCCGTCATCGAAGCATGTGCGATGACCAGGCGTTTAAAATTGAGCATGGGCATTTCCAATGCCGCCGCAACAACCATGCGAATCACACCCGCGTGCGTGACCGTCAGCACCGTTTGACCCGGATGCCGTGCAACGAGCCCCGCGACAGTTGCATTGACACGTTTTGAAAAACAACTCAAGGATTCTCCACCGGAAGGACTGAAGTGCAGCATGTCCGCCCGCCAGGCAGCCCATTCGTCGGGGTACTTTTTTTGAATTTCGCGACCCGTCAATCCGCCCCACACCCCGAAACGCCACTCTTGCAAGCCCGCTACAATTTCATGTTTCAGTCCTAAAACCGCTGTAGCAAGTTTCGCCGTCTGCCGCGTCCGGCAGGAAGGACTGACATAAACAGCAGCAATCTTACGGGGATTGCCTTTAAAAAATGAGGGCCAGCGCCCAACCGATCGCAGACCGATTTCATTCAAAGACGGGTCTTCAATGCTGTCGTCGTAATAACGGTTTTTGGAGTAATCCGTTTGACCGTGACGGAGGAAAAGCACGGTACTTGCCTTCTTCTCAGCATCAGTATGCATCAGGCTATTCGGCCTTTTGAAAGGTCATAATTGCAGCCATAAAGGCGAGCAAAGCAAAAACACTCAAGATACCGAGACTCATCCAAAAGGGCTGCAAAAAAACACCCTGATAGCAGGCGCGCACCGCCTCAACCCCGTAAGTCACCGGATTGATGCGACTGATGAGGCGCATCCAATCGGGCATAAAATCTTCCGGAACCAGCGCAGATGAGAAAAAAAGCAGCGGCAAGGTCAACATATTGCCCATCACGACCAAAGGCTCTTCCTGCTTGAGGAACATCGCCAGTGCATTGGAAATGGCCGAAAAACCGATCGCCAAAAGCAATACCACCACCCAAACCCAAAAAAACCCCTGACCTGCGGGCATGCCCGCACCGATGACTGCGGAAACAAGAATCAGCAGGAAAACCTGGACGAGCACGGTAAAAGCATTGTGCAGCAGGCGACTTAAAACAATGGAGGAACGAACAATGGGTGCAACCAGCAATTTCTCCATCACGCCGTGCCGCAAGTCACGCAGCAAACTCACACCCGACCAGGACGCACCGAATAAAACCGTCATCACAATCACGCCCGGTGCCAAAAACTGCACATAGTCCCCCGTCGGAAATTGAGGGAGTTCCGAAAAACCTTTGAACAATTGCCCAAAAATAAGCAGCCAGAGCAAGGGCTGAATGAGACCGAAAAAAGTCCACATCGGCATACGCCAAGTCAGCTTAAGATATTTAAAAAAGAGATAACGCGTATCGGAGATAAAATGAAGCATTAAATCATCTATTCTTTCCGATCTTTATCAGAAGATTCTCCTGAGGGCCACCGCGACGGGGGATCACCGCCCTCCGTTGATTTGTCCTTCGAAGACCAATCCGAATTGGCTTGCCCCTCCCATTTTTTCCAGGGCTGATCCTGCGCATCGCCAGCCTCATCTTTGTCCTCGGATTCTGAAGATTCTGCTTTCTCTTTTGGAGGATGGGCTTCCGGTTGCGTTTCGGCCGCTTTTCCCTCCGACCAACCGCCTTGCGCCGCTTGCTCACCCCACTTCTTCCAGGGTTGATCCTGCCCGTTTCCGGAATCATCCGCAGAACCGGCTTCGACACCGTCTTCCGAGGGATTGGATGCTAATTTTTCCGGGGCCTTGCTTGCGCCCAACCCGTTACCCCGGGCCTGCCCTCCCCATTTTTTCCATGCTTCATCACCACCCTCTGCATCTGTATCGCCGCCTTTTTGCCACTTTTTCGCCCACTTGTTATTTTTTGATCCGCCCCAGCTTCCCCACTCATCTTCTGCGGATTCATCCGCAAGCATCCAGTTCTTTCCGGTATATTTCAAATAGACATCATCAAAGGTAGGGCGCGTAAGCAGCACCGATTTTGCGGAAAGCCCCAAAGTCTCCAGCCATTGCATAACCTTCGGCAAATAAGTCCGACCGTTTTCCAGATAAAGTCGCAAGGCCTCACTCTCTTGAATGACTTCCTTAAACCATTCTTTTTTACGAAAGGCTGCAAGCGTCTCCGTCCCGACGGCCTCGTCAAAAGTGAGGTGAATGGCATCTTCGCCCAGGCTGTCTTTCAATTCATCCGGCGTGCCGATCACCCGGATGCGGCCGCTGTCCAATATCCCCACACGGTGTGCCAATTGATCGACTTCATCCAAATAGTGAGTTGTTAAAAACAGAGTCATGCCCTCGTCCTGATTCAGGCGCCTCAAATAAGCCCACATGTCCGCCCGGCTCTTCGGGTCCAAGCCGATCGTCGGCTCATCCAAAAAAAGAAGCCCGGGTTCGTGAATCAAGGCCGTCGCGATATCCAGCCTGCGCTTTAAACCGCCGGAGAGAGAACCGACCCATTGACCTTCCCGTCCGCTCATGTCAAAAAGTCCGAGCAGAATTTTCATGCGTTCTTCAATCTTTTTTTTGGGGAGATGGTAAAGACGGCCTTGCAGGAGCATGTTTTCGGAAACAGTGAGTGCCGGATCCACACCGCTCTGCTGACCGATATACCCAAAGGACATACGAACCGCCAGAGGATCTTTCTTCACGTCGTGTCCTGCCACCGTCACCGTGCCGGAGGTCGGACGCAAGAGCGTGGTCAGGATTTTAATGGTTGTGGTTTTTCCCGCACCGTTCGGCCCAAGAAAACCAAAAACTTCACCGGCTTGCACGTGCAAGGAAATATCATCTACTGCACGCACACCGCCTTCAAATTCTTTGATCAGATGATCGATTTGGATCATGGAAGCGGCTCAGGACGTGTATAAATGCCTGATTTACCCCCACTCTTGCGCAGCAATCCGATCTTGCCGAAACTAATGCCTTTATCGATGGCCTTACACATATCGTATATCGTTAAGGCCGCTACACTCACCGCAGTGACCGCTTCCATTTCAACCCCGGTCTGTCCGGAGGTTTTGGCCGTGCCGGAGATTTCAATCGCAGCGATTTGATCTTCCCCGGCAGGAATGATTTTAAAGCGAATATCAACACTTGTAATCAGGAGC
>JALUVJ010000194.1 GCA_027020665.1 Nitrospira sp. | reverse complement strand
AATTTCACGCATCAACCAGTATCCCGCAAAAGGAAGCGGAATAAGTGCCAAAATCCCCATAAACATGGCAATATAACTCATCCAGTCATAGTGGCCTTTTTCTTCAGGGGTTTTAGCGGCAAGGAAACGAAAGGCCGCGTATGCCGCAACAACACCCCCGCCAAAGGCCGCATTCCCCAAAATACGATGAATCACAATCGGCACCATCAAGGGATTATGCATTACCTTCCAGATATCCCCTAAAAAATGACCTTCGGCATCCACACCGGCAGGAGACATCATGAAGCTCACCCAGGTATTCGCCATCACCATCAACACAATACCGACGGCATTCAGAACAGTGCCTAAGGCGATATGACCGTATTTCCAGTCACCATCACCGTCATTCATAGAATCCCACCCGTAGTAATAAACATAAAGCACGCCGCTCTCCAAGATAAAGAGCAAGGCATAAATGTGCATCACAGGCCTAAAAATATTAGAGAGGTACCCAAAGAAGCCGGGATACAACGCAAGAAAGGAAAAGATCAAAATTCCGCCCAAGATCGCCGTTACGGAGTAAGCCGTCAGGCTAATCTTCATCATCTCATGAGCGAGATCGTCAAACTTTTTCCCTACCTTGGGATTCTTCCTATACTGCAGGATACCGATAAGCTCCATCACCCAAACAAACATGGGGACCGCCAGAACAAAGCTCCCAAAATAAAGGTGCTGCTGATTGGCAATCCAGATAATGGTCCGGCTCTGAAAATCACCGTACGTGCCGTAATCTTCCGGATAGGTCAATTTGGGCGCAGGCGGCCCTGAAATGGGCCCAAACTCACCGACCTCTTTATAGAAGACATCTTTGCCCATTTTGGGTTCTTCTTCCCCTTCCGCCTCGACAGCCGCTTCTTCTTGCGCCATTACGACTGCCACAGGAGCAAAAGGAAGAAGAACGAACACGCTCAGCATGCCCAACAGGAACATCGCCCCTATCTTCTTTTTTTTCTCTCCAAATAGATTTAACATTACGTTTTCCTCCTCAAAGGACATTTAGAAAAAGCTCAAACTCTAAAACTTCTTCGGCTTTTTGCTTCATAATAAGGGAAAAGCCTCACCATTATGCTTGCGAAGTAAAAACTCCAAGGCTCGGCCCGCCCGGAGTCGATCAGCTCAATAGGGATATGCGAGATTCTGCATGACCATTAGCGCCTTATTCACAATAACGAGATAGTAAACCATAGAAATGACAAACATAATCGTGCCAAACACAATTTTTTGCCCTAAGCTCGCTGTTTCCTCTTTTTTTTCAGACATTTCTTGCCCCTTTTTCAATAAAATCAGTCTTAAACTTAACTTTAAGTTTCCTCATCTTCAGCATTTACGAGATTTTAATGAATAAACCCAGGCGGCGCGTGCATCGAATACCAACTCACCCATAGCAAGAATACTATCGATATATAAAACAACCATTTACCTATCTTTGCCTCGGATTTTGTTCCTGTTTCCGCCATGACTAACCCCCTTTAAATTTGATCATTATTGAACTCTTGGCGTTGAAATGACGGGACTATAGCCCAAAACCCCCCCCTTGTCAAGCCTTAAAATACGAGAAAACCGTGCTTCGGTCCCTTGACTTTTTATTTGCAGTTATGCTTATCATCTGGAATACTTTTTGAATGGAGGGAGTGTAGATGGAACCGCCGAAACCGCAGGAAGATGCACCTTATTATTCGCACAAAAATTCGCCGCTTTTTGACCTGTTTATTATTGTCGGTTTGGTTTTTAACGCCTTAATGGTA
>JALUVJ010000193.1 GCA_027020665.1 Nitrospira sp. | reverse complement strand
CGCTTGTTCGGCCCGAATAGAGCGAATCCCTCCAAGAAGACCCTCTTAAAACCTTCTCTTCACCCGATTCGGGCCCTAAGGGGTTTTTCATTACTCCCTTACTATAATACTGCCCATCATACCAATCTTGCACCCATTCCCTAACATTTCCGGCCATGTCATAGATCCCGTAAGGACTCTTGTCTTTTTCATAAGACCCCACAACCGTCGTAAAAACCCCAAGATCAGAATCGCCCTTAAAATTGGCGAAGACAGGCTCGAAATCCTCCGTCCAGGGCCAGCTCTGCCCTTCTGTCCCGCGCGCCGCTTTTTCCCACTCTGCCTCCGTGGGGAGCCGAAATCCCCGCCATTTGCAATACTCATAGGCATCCAGCCAGCTTACATAAATAGCGGGCTGATTCGGGTGATTAAAATACTCGATATTTTTTACATAACGGTTCAAAGGTTTTCTGTGGCCTGTGGCCGTAACAAATTCATTGTATTCGTACTGCATCACCTCATATTTCTGAATTGCAAATGCATCAAGATAAACCGTGCGCTTCGGCTGCTCATCCATGCCACCGTCATCAGAACCCATAATAAATTCACCCGCAGGAATAACAATCATCGGATTTTCCAAAGGTGCTTGAGAAGGCTCAGGGGAAAGATGTGCCGGGTTCTCCAAAAATGCTTCGGTTTTATGCGAAGGAGGAGACAAATAAATCATGAGGAGCCCAACCCCCACAAAAAAAAGAATAAACAAACTGTAGACTCTTACAAAAAGCTTATCCATACGTTTTTTCTCAACCTCACATCTTTTGAGGGATCAGGTTATCATAAAAAAACAAATGGAATCAAAATCTCAAACCACCTAATCCATATAACAAGAAACGCTTTTTCATAGAACGCCTCCATCAACAAAGGCACAGAGAATCCATTCCTTGGAATTTACGCCTTGAATCCAAACATGTTATCTCGCGAAAATTCAACTCGGCCTTAATCAGAGCTTTCTCCCCAAATAAGCGATTGAATGAAAGCGTTCATGAAAAAACCCCGTCAGCTTTGGTAAGATAGAGCTTCCGTCAGGACCCTCAAACCAACACCAGCGAGGTGAAATCATAATGGCAAAAAATATCCTTACCTTTCAAGTTAGAAACGACAAGCGGAGCGGGCTATACTCCTGCGCGGTTTGTTGAACCGCCGCTCTTGATGCTGTACGGCGGCGAGCGCCGCCTGGAAGATCTCCGGCAGATCCAAAATGATCCGGGACTTCGAGATCTTTTGGGATTGAAAGTCATTCCGAGTACATCAGCCCTCGGAAAAGACTGTCATTACGGGGGACGCTCAAGCATAAAAACCGCTGACCCTCCCGTCTGGGTATTTGGAATGCTCAGATGATGAACACTTGCCCCATCTCCATTTCCTATCGCCGATCTTGGGGTAGAAGCTTCATATTGACATCATAAAGGCCCGGTGCTATCCTCTTTTCCACATAAATTGATGGGGCTGTAGCTCAGCTGGGAGAGCACAAGGCTGGCAGTCTTGGGGTCAGGGGTTCGATCCCCCTCAGCTCCACCAACTCTTTTAAGGAAGCGCCGATCAAGTTAAGTATTGTTTTTTCAACCCGGACTTAATCAGCCGTTCCTAAAAAACTGCGGGCCGTGCGGCGCGATTCCTCCCCGACAAGCTCAACGCAACTCAAGTTTACAATCCGCCCCTTCAACCCGGTAAATGATTCGTGTTTTCTAAATCGATATCTCAATTGCACTTTCCGCTTTATATACGAAGCGGCGTAAAATACCTGGGCTTATTGCCCATCTTGCTCCTCTTTTATGCAAACAGCATGGCACACGCGGCGCCCTCTGCGCTGCTTAAAAAAGAATACGAGGGTTTTACGTTGTGGCTCGACTGCAACACCCGTCACGGTGCAGTGGCCTTTTATTATAAAATAGGTCGAGATAAAGCCAACGTACGCAAAAAAAATATCAACTTCGATTTTGATCGAAAGGTTTCGGTCAACTGTCAGCCGCAAACCTGGCGGACCTACAACACCACAACCGTTGATGCCGCGCAAGGGACGTGGACACGAGGGAAGCTTGTGCCAAGCAATCATATGGATGGCAACCTTTCGACATTCAAAGAAACCTACTACCTCACAAACACGCTCCCGCAAAATTCAGTTTTATCTCAAAGCGAAGGGGCTTGGCGCCACACCGAAATCATCACCGAATGTTATCGAGACATTACACCTTTAGAGATTTGGGGCGGGGTCATTTGGGGCAATAATACAGACAACGATTTTTTCACCGTCACACACGGCATTAAGACCCCCGATTTTTGGTGGAAACTGATTTACCGTCACGACAAAAAAACCTACAACGCCTGGATTTTCCCCAATCATTGGTCCGCAAAGGCCTCCAAAATCGACGACTTTCTTATCTCCATCGAAAAACTTAAGAAGGCAGTCGCATTCATGCCCGACATCGGAGCCCTCGAAAACACGTCTAAGGCCGGCATTGCACCCAAATACAGCTGGCCTGTCGAAATTTCAGAAGGCAACTTGCAATGCGAAGGGAAAACCACCTCAAGTGAGTGAAAGCGACCCCCGTGCTGCGCTTATAGTACGCGCACAGCACAACATTTCAGATATCCTGCACCACGTCTTCGCTCACACCGCCCAACAAAAGACACTGCTTGTTCATGATACCCGGTCGGCCTTGTCGCGTTTACTCACCGCAGCCTATCGCACACAACTTCCTGAAGCCCAATATCTCGATTTCGATGCATGTGAGACCGACACCGTATTAAGGGCGCTTGCGGCCCTCGCGCCGGGGGATCTCGCGATACTCATCCAATCCACCAGCTTCCGTTTGAACCGGTTTCGCATCCGCATTGAATTATTTCAGCAAAAAATCAAGGTTATTGAACACCCGCACCTCGGTCGCATGCGGCAATCGGAACTAAGCACCTATATCGACGCATTGGCCTACGATCCTGCGTACTACCGGCGCATCGGTCCTGCACTTCAAGAAAAAATTGCCGACGCATATGAAATCAGCATTTTTAGTGAGGGTGCAACCCTAAAGTATGACACGGCTTTTTTATCGCCCAAGCTCAATATCGGGGACTACGGCAACATGAAAAATATCGGCGGCCAATTTCCAATTGGTGAGGTCTTTACGGAAGCCGAACAGCTTGAGCGTGTGAACGGCCGCGTCACCTTTTTTGCCTTTGGCGATACACAATTTTCCGTACAGGTTCCGGAAAAACCGTTTACCGTCATCATTGAAAAAGGCATATTAGTGGATAGTCCGGACGCCCCTGAAGAATTCCTACAGGTTTTGCGCGAGATCCGGGAAAAAGAGGGTGTCGTTTGGGTCCGCGAACTGGGCTTTGGCCTCAATCGCGCCTTCACCGCGACGCGGCGCGTGAGTGACATCGGCAC
>JALUVJ010000192.1 GCA_027020665.1 Nitrospira sp. | reverse complement strand
TAATGAGGGCGTCAATACCTTTAAACACATGACCGGGTTTGATGAAAATATCGGTATCGCCTTCCATCGCGCAAACAGCCCCCGTGCTTTGTGCCGCACTCTCCAGTGCGCGTGTGACCGTTGTGCCCACCGCAACGACCCTGCCGTTTTTACTGCGGCATTGCCGCACTTTTTCCGCAGTGGCCTCGGGCACCTGAAACCACTCGCTGTGCATGCGATGCGCGAGAATAGAATCCGTCCGTATGGGTAAAAAGGTGTCCAGCCCGATATGCAGGGTCGTGCTGGCAGTTTGTGTGCCTTGCGCTTTAATGTCCCTAATCAAGGCATCGGTAAAATGAAGCCCCGCCGTCGGCGCGGCGGCAGAACCCGATTTTTCAGCATAAACCGTCTGATAACGCCTTGGGTCTTCAGATTCAACTCCTTGTTTTTCAAGGCGTTTTTTAAGAATGTAGGGCGGAAGCGGCACTTCGCCCCATTTCTCTAAAAAAGCAAAAAGATCCTTGTAGCGATCTGCCAAGTCAATCCGGATTTCTTTTCGTCCGCCCCTAAGATCGCGGGTCAGCGTCGCAGACACACCGTCTTGAAAAATAAGCCGGGTGCCGGGGGCGCTTTTGCCTCTCACCAAGACCTCCCAGTACAGGGGATTGTTTTGTCCCTTTTCCTGCACACTTGAAAGCGGACGAAGAAAGAGGAGCTCAATTTTTCCGCCCCTTTTTTTCTCGCCGTACAGTCGCGCGGGAAAGACGCGGGAATTATTAAAAACGAGCACATCCTGAGGATTAAGATATTTGGAAATCGCTCTGAAACCCTGGTGCGTGATTTCCCCGCTTTTACGATGATAAACAAGCAAACGAGAGGCATCCCGTTCGGGTTTGGGATAGGCGGCAATCAATGCGGGGTCCAAAGGATAATCAAAATGCGAAAGATTTAAGGGGGACGGACCGACGGACATCATCATCTCACGGGAATTTTTTCATGGGAATTTTTGAATCAAACGGGATAAATGTTTAACGCTTCCCAATCAGCCAAAAAAGGAAAGAAAGCAGGATGCTGATGATAATCGAGGTGGCAATCGGGAAATAGACGGTGTAGTTTTTCCGTTCAATCAGAATGTCGCCCGGCAATTTCCCAATGCCGGGGACTTTGTTGAGCAGCATCAAGAAGCCGCCGATCACCAAGAGCAAGAGTCCAATCGAAACAAGTGTGCGGCCCAGGACAAACATCGGTATCGCTCATCGACTGATTTCCAGCATCCGGTCAATGGCGTTTTTGGCACGCACACGGATGGATGCTTCAACCTGTACCGGATACCGCATCTCTTCCAAAGACCAGAGCAGTTTTTCCAGATTATTCACTTTCATATGGGCACAATCACACCACTTGCACGCCGGAACAAAGAATTTTTCGGGGTTCTCTTTTTTTAAACGATGTAAAATACCCGTCTCGGTTGCGACAATAATTTCTTCCTTTTTTGTCTTTTGTGATTCCAGGCAAATTCCGCTCGTTGAAAGGACTTGATCCGCGATTGCACTCACTTCGGGTGTACATTCGGGATGCGCCAACACAAGCGCATCCGGGTGTGTCGTTTTCATGGCTTCGAGCTCGGAAGTCATGATGCGAAAATGCGTGGGACAATAGCCGTTAAATAAAATCAGCTTGCGACCCGTTTTCCGGGTCACGAAGTCCCCTAAATATTGATCGGGGATAAAAATAATCTCACGGTCTTCAGGAATAGAACGCACAACATTGACCGCATTCGAAGAGGTGCAGCAGATATCGGATTCGGCCTTCACCGCAGCACTTGAATTGACATAACATACCACAAGCGCACCGGGGTGTTCGGCCTTCATGGCCCGGACTTCTTCGGCGGTAATCATCTCCGACATACCGCAGCCCGCCGACAAATCCGGCAAAAGCACGGTCTGGTCCGGGCAGAGCACGGCGGCGGTTTCCGCCATAAAATGCACGCCGCAAAATACAATAACACGCGCATCGGTCTGCGCCGCTTTTTGTGAGAGCTCCAGCGAATCGCCCAAAAAGTCGGCGACATCCTGGATTTCGCCGACTTGGTAATTATGCGCCAAAATAATGGCCTGACGTTCTCTTTTCAGCCGGTTGATCTGCGAGACCAAACGGCTTTCTGTTGCAAGTGCAGACATTGTTCTTCCTCAAAAAAGTGATGGTTTAGTCTAGCATAGGCATCACATCGCTTCAAGACGACGAAAACCCCCAAATAAGGAGCAATTGATTTTGGGGAAAACCCTGAATGAAGAAAGCTCCGGTTCAGTTTAGGAAACAGGAGAAAATTGACTCATCGTGGGACGATTTGATACCCTCGCCCTCATGCCCGTCCCTAAAAAAATCAATTTCAAAAAAATATCCTTTCCCGGAATTGCAATCACGGGCGTCACCGGAGGTATCATCGGCTCGTTTATGGGCGGCCTGATGCCTATTCTGGCCATGGGACTGCTCGGTGCGGTAATCGGCAACGTGGTTTGGGCCCTGGGAGGACAACGTTTCTTTGTCCTCATTGTTATCGGCATTTTGCTCGGCTCAGGTTTGGCCGTTTTTTTAAGTGGCATGGACGCGGCGCTGCTCGGGGCCGGCACCGGCGGCGCAATCGGGGGTTTTATCAGCGTCAATCTCAACATGCTGCGTCCCAGGGATCGATAATGTTCCTTCGGCACACGCCACCCGACTTTTAATGCAAAACAAGGCAAACAGCGAACTTTCGACCTGGGGCAGACCATTGACTTGGTTTCTCCTGCTGGGCCTCCTCTTCGCCGCGCTCTACCTCTCAAAAAGCATTCTCGTTCCTTTCCTCATCGCCTTACTGCTGGCTTACGCCTTTGACCCGCTTGTGGACATTCTTGAAGAAAAAGGCCTGCCCAGATCCGCCGTCATCTGGGCCATCTTTTTTGTCATTGTCGCCGCCCTGTTTTTAATTGTTATTTTTATCATCCCTACACTGCAAGACCAGTTTACGAAAACATTTAATCAACTGCCCGCCTATTTAACACAGCTTCACAAAGATGTCGTGCCGGCGCTTGAAACACGCTTCGGGGTGGCCTTTCCCAAAACACTGGATGAAACGCTTCAATCCGTACTCGGACAATTAAAAAAAGGCGCCCCCGATCTCTTTAAACCCGTAACCACCTTTACCCTCACCTTTTTTACCAACACCTTCGGCGTACTCGCAGCGGTCGCCAACCTGGTCGTCATTCCCTTCATGTTTTATTACCTCCTGAAAGACTTTGACCACATCAAGGCACAGCTTGCGGACTATATTCCCTTCAGACTGCGGGCGGCTTTTTTCAAGCGATTTCGTGAGATTGACCTCTCATTGAGCGGCTTTATTCGCGGGCAACTTTTGGTTATCTTTTTTCTCACGATTCTTTATGTGGCGGGATTCACTTGGATCGGTTTGGATCTTTCTTTTGCGCTGGGCCTCATTGCCGCCGCCGGGGAAATCGTCCCGTATATCGGCTTTGCTTTTGGACTGATCCTGGCCTTGGCCTTCGCTTTTTTGCAATTTCAAGATCTGCTGCATCCACTCTATGTCGCATTGCTCTTTGTCGGGGTTCAAGCCATTCAAGGGATGGCCATCGCCCCGTTGGTTATGGGCAAACAGGTCGGCCTCCATCCTTTGGTTATTGTCGCGGCTGTTTATATCGGAGGAGATCTTTTCGGTTTTATCGGCGTCTTACTCGCTGTCCCCGGTGCGGCCATCCTGGTCGTGCTTTTAAAGGCCTTGGCGGAAGCCTATCAGAACTCAACCCTTTTTCACGGCGCCTCAAAATCGCCGGAGCGTAAGCGCATCGAAAAATAATCCCTGCTTGTATTTTCCCCGGCTTAAGGAAAATACTCTGCAAAACCCCGCACCCGCTCTTCCTCCCCTTCCCTTCCTTCTTTTTTGATCACACCCTCAATCGCCATAATGACATAGCCGCCAAATACCCAGTTAATGGAGGCTTTTCCCCGTGTCCAAAGAAAGAGCGATCCGAACTCAGAATTCACCGGCACTTCCCAGCGATCCGGCACCGAGTAAAAAGCAAAAGGCGGCGTCACGCGATTCGTGGAAGATAAAACCATCGGAGTTTTAAATGTATACAAGGTTTCCAAGCCTTCGAGTACGACCCCGCCTTCGGCTTTAAAGGTATTGCTGAGCTGACTCTTTTTCAAAAAATCTTTTCGATCCGCACGGTTTTTATGAAAAAAGAGCTGCCGCCCCGCTTCTGTTTTAAGATAAAACGCTTCATAGTTTTTGTAGAGCCCCTTGTAACGTTTTAACCCCTCAAAGCCTTGCCAAGAAAGGGATTCATGCACCAGATCGCCCCAGTATTCCTTGCCATTAACCGAAACAACCGCTTCCGTAATCCCAAGCACCTTATTCAAGGTTTTACTTTCCTCTGCGGTGTAAACAGGCTGAACCGGACCGCTGGAAAGTTTCAAGGTATAATCTCCCCCGTCATACCCGACAACAAACCCCGAAACCGTCGAACCCTCGGCCTTGGCGTAATAAGACGGGAAAATCGTTTCCAAATCGGAAGAGGCATAGGAATATTTATCATTGCCTTCCAGAAAAGACCACCGGTTTTTTTCAAAGACGGCCCCGAAAAATTCCCCATAGTACCCCTCCTTTTGTCTGCCGCGTTCAAAAGCAAAAACCACAATAAAGAGATCGTCCACATCTTTACTCTTAAAAATAAATCGATCCAGGTGAAAAAGAGTTTCGTCAGGCGAGATATCGCCATCAGCCAATACCGCTTCAGACGGGTCGGTTTTTTCGGTTCCCTGCGCATCGGCCATGCCCTTTTCTCCGAAAAAAATCGGTAAAACAAGCAGTAACACAATGGCAGGATACCGAAATACAATCATGAAACAATGGTGACAGATGCCTTCCGCCCTGTCAACAAGATCAACACCCCGATCCATTTGAAAATAGGGTATTTTAAGTCTGTAGAGTGTATCGCAACCCAAACTTAATCAGAGATTCCTCAATACGCCTTCTGTCTTTATGCTCCCCGCCTCTGTTATACTCCCCATGCAAGACTTACCACCCCCACAGGATGAAAGAGGATTTCCAATGTTTCATGACCCCCTTCGATTTATTGAAGAAAAATTACAAAAGAAATTTCTATCGATCAACACCATACGCGACGGAGTCATGGCGGCTCTGCTGATCGCCCTTCGGGAAACGGCCGACAAAAACGGGCAAACCCCTCCCTCAGAAACCTGGGAGAAAAAAAAAGCCGGTGAAATCCGGGAAAAGGCCGTCGAAATATTTTCTGCGCTACACGCCCCTTTTGAATACCCTACCCTCGCACAACTTCGGCAAGTCACCGCATCACTCAAAAAATCATTTCATTTCGATCAATTCTCGGACCGGGGGAAAATCGATTTTGAGGCGCGTTGCCAAGCCTTTTTCAAAAAATATGACGACAGGCCTTGAATGATCCACCCGTAACATTAAAAAAAACTGACACAAACCCCATAGAGGAAATATCGACTTGTTTTCCACACCGTGGGCAGTCACCGTGGGCAGTCTTGACAAAATAAAATCATTTCAATATCATACCCTCGCTTCATTCCTAAGCTCAAACCCGGCTGCACAAGCGTGTCTTTCATGTTCGGGCTCTTGTTCGGTTTGAGCGGGAAGGTCCGATGCAACATTAAAAAGATATGTGTTATTTCAAGCTGATTTTGGAAGAGCTAACTAGATTGAGGACGAAGAACAGTTTTAGCGCCTTTTTTTTAGTTATCTCAATTTAGTTACCTTATCAAAGGAGATATATAGATGAACAAGACTTCTAAAGTGTTGGGTTTAGCACTTGCGATGGGTTTGATGTCCACACCGCTCGTCTTTGCAAAATACACAGAAGGTCCCGTCAGCGGCGGCGGAACCATCAAAGGGAAAGTTTCATTCAAGGGGGATCAACCCGGCCCCACCGAGTTCAAACTCGCTCAATGGCCACAGGCAGAGTTTTGCGGAAAGTTTGACGCCGTTGACGGTATCCGTAAACGCCAGGATATCCGTGTCAAAGACGGTGGACTCGGCGACGTTGTGGTTTATATCGAAGAAATTAAAAGCGGCAAGCCTTTTGAAAAAACCGAAGCCAAATTCGTTTCAGACGGCTGCCGATTTTTAGTCGCTGAAGGGGAAGGGCCCTCACGCAAGGTTACCGTTATTCTCAATGCAAAAAAGAGCGGCAAAAAACCAACCATCAAGGTCTTGAACATGGATGCCGATCCAAGCGATCCGAAGACCGCCAGCGGGATTCTGCACAACCCTCACGGTTATGAGGTGAAAGGTGTTTTAACCAAAACCACCTTCAACAAACCTGTTCCAAATAAGGACCAGGAGATCACCTTAAAAATCAAAAAAACCTGGTTTAAGAAAAAAGAATCTTTTTTGCTGATTGAGTGCGATCAGCACAACTACATGAATGTTTGGGCGATTCCCGCGAGAAATCCCTATTATGCCGTAGTCAACGACGATGGGACTTTCTCAATCGGCGACGTTCCTCCGGGAAAATATACGCTGAAAGCATTTCACCCGAAATTGAGATTCCAGACCATGGAAGTCACTGTCGCAGGTGGCGCCGAAACCGAAGCAAATTTTGAATACGCCGCAAAATAATTGCTTCAGAGCAATGATCGAGATACACCCGAAAAGAGGGAAGCTTCAGCTTCCCTCTTTTTTTATTCCTCTCGATGTTCATCCCCTTCATTATCTAAAATAAGACACACCTCCCAAGCGGCTTTGGTCGAAAAAAAGACGCGTTGCCAAGATATCAAATTTGTATTATATTGAAGGCCGTTTCTATTCCGAAATAAAACTTCCGTAATTTGAAATTTCCATCAAACTGCAATGAGGGGGAATGACAATGTCAAAAAACAATATAAAAAAAGATCTTGAAAAGGCACTCGATACCGGAGACAGCACACAAATCACCGGCCTTTTAAAAAAAGCGTTTTTAAACGCCATCGAACTGAATATCAAAACAACCGTAACTGAAGGGAATGCCCCAAAAGAAATTGTCACGAAAATTAACATCCTCGATGGCGATATCGAAACAAGCATTCATAAAGACTTCATGTCCGACCCGGAGCAGGCTGCAAATTTTCATAAAGAACAGGTCAATAAAGGGGAAGAGATCATCGCCCGAAACGTCAATACCCTCAAAACCCTGGGACAAAGCCTTATGGAGCTTTTTTAAAAAGCCCTGACAATGGTAAGCGAAAAAGTTAACGAAATTTTAAGTGACGCCACCACACTGGAAGTCAGCTCACTTCTGGTTGAAGGCATTTCAGGACGTAAAATGCCGGGCATTCCGGTAGCCTTTTTTGAAACGGTGCATGCCTGGGTCAATCAGTTTAAAAACCTCGTCCTTGACTTGCGCATTCCGGACGATTTACCGTTTGAAGACGGAACCGTTAAACCATCCTACCAAATCGTCGCATCAACGCGGGCTTGGCTCAAAGATCAAGAAAGCCCCGCCAATCAAATCGCAACCTATGAACAAGACTTCAGCCGCCTTGCGGAAGAACCCCATTTGCAAGACGTGCTTGATACCAAGGCAATGTTTGCTTTTCAAATAGATCAGAGAAAACAACTCAATACCAGAGGCGATCAAACAAGGGCGCGGCGGCAAGACGCAGAAATCAACCGGCTCATGAAAATCCAAATGCGTCTTGCCAAGCTGCGCGCTTATTTTTTAAAAACAATCGCCTCAACCGCATCCGATGGTTCCAATAAAAAGTCGCTCGATAAAAACAGGCTAGTCAACCGTGATATTCAAGAACTGCGTAAACTTTGGGATTTAAAAGACGGCTACATTTTTGCGCAAAATACCGTGCAACTGGATGGCGACATTATCAGCCGACAAAACCTTCGCATCTATCAAGACCCGCTTATCAAAGAAAAAGCGACGCAACTGCTTGATTTTCATCATAAAAATGTCGATGTCGGCATGAAACATTGGCATTTTATTATCGAAACCGTCATCAGTCTGGCAAAAGCCGTCGGGGCCGCCATTGTCTCCCCCTTCAAATAAAATCATCCCCATCACGCATGCGGGAGACGGCACCCTCACCTTCCCCGTTCCCCTTGTATCCCCGACTTCGCCGGAACGTCTCATCCTAAAAACACAGATATCAGAACACCTCCGGGGTGACAAAGTCATGGAGACCCCTTTCCGGCTGGAGTTGCTCAAAATAGGCGGCAACCTTCAAAACATGCTCAAAAAAAACGGCTCTTTTTATGTCGGCCTCCTTCAAGAAGGTTTTCTTCAAAACGGTGCAATCACGCTAATCGGTTTGATGCCGCCGCTTCATGCCCCTTCTTCCGCCCTGCACACTGCATCCGAAAACATATTTAAGGCCGTCATTCAAGTGGATGGCGACATCATCTGCCAAATCGACCGGAAAATCTTGAAAGAAAAGCACGCGGCTGAACTGATTGAGGGCTACAGCGCCGTGCAGCATCAGTTTCTTGCGGAGTTCAACAAAGTCCTGCATTCCATCCGCCTACTCATGCTCTCTGCGTTCTCTCTATCCATCCCTGCACTCTATTTCATTTGGAAGTTTTTTCAATAAATAAACCTGAGCAACCTTGGAAACAGACGAGTTGACAGGTCTTCCGCCGCATTGATAAGATGCCGCTGAACAAAGGGAATTTCATGGCAAAAAGAAAAGCAATTTCGCTCATGTCGGGCGGTCTGGACAGCACTCTCGCAACAAAAATCATCCTGGATCAGGGGATCGAAGTCATCGGTCTCTTTTTGGAAAGCCCCTTCGGCTGCAAAGAAAATGTCGAAGAAGTCGCCAAGCACCTCGGCATCAAACTCCGAATAGTGGACAAAGGCATGGCTTTTGTTGAGTTAATCCGCAACCCCAAGTACGGTTACGGCAAAAATATCAACCCCTGCATCGACTGCCGGATTTACATGTTTCACATCGCACAAAGGGTGATGGAAGAAGAAGGCGCGGATTTCATTATCACCGGCGAAGTGCTGGGTCAACGCCCCATGTCACAACGCCGGGACGCAATGGATATCATTGATCGGGACAGTGAAACAGAAGGTTTGATCCTGCGCCCGCTTTCCGCAAAACACAACCTGCCCACCTTGGCCGAAACCTCCGGCTGGGTTGATCGGGAAAAATTGCTGGATATTCAAGGCCGGAGCCGCTCGGAACAACTCAAATGGGCACAATCCCTTGAACTCAAGGCCTATACCGCACCCGGTGGCGGTTGCCTGTTGACCGATGTTAATTTTTCAGCCCGGCTGCATCAATTTTTTGAACAACATGAAAATCCCACAATGACCGAAGTGCGCCTGCTGCGCTACGGACGGCACTTTGATCTTTCCGACGGTTCACACCTCGTCATCGGGCGCAATGCCGAAGAAAACGACCACTTACAAAAAATTTCCAAAGAAGATGTTGCCAAAGACAACATGACCTTATTTCGCCCTTATTTTTCGGGGCCGATGGCCGTCTTATCCGGCAAAAACACACCCGATGCCGCAATACTGGAGGAGGCGGCAAAACTCATCGCCAACTACGCTAAAAAAAACCTCGTCGACACACAAGTCATCGAGGTAAAACGCGGTGAAACAGCCACCCGTATCACCGTCCGCTTTCCACCGGCGGCGCAAACCGAAGCACTGCCCGTGCTGCATTAGGGTCTGAATCATGATCCTTGAATCCTTTCCCGTCGGCCCTTTTCAATGTAACTGCATGATCATCGGCTGCGAGGAGACACGTACCGCAATCGTTATTGACCCCGGTGGCGACACGGAACGCATTTTATCCGTTTTATCCAAATACCAATTACAAACCGCCTATCTCCTGCACTCTCATGCACATCTGGACCACATCGGCGCGACAAAACCCGTTCATGAAAAAACCGAGGCAGTAACCTGTCTTCATGAAGACGATATGTTTCTCTGTGAACATGTCGCAGCTCAGGCCGCCCTCTTCGGTTTACCCTCTATTGATGCACCCCGTATAAGTCAATTTTTAAAAGACGGTGACCGGATTTCATTTGGCAAACAGTCTGTTGAAGTCCTGCACACACCGGGACATACGCCGGGCAGTCTCAGTTTTTACATCCCCGGCATCGGCCTTATTACAGGCGACACCCTCTTTGCAGGTAGCGTCGGGCGAACCGACCTTTGGAAAGGCTCTTTTCCCACACTCATGACTTCCATCAAAAAATCCCTGCTCACCTTCCCGGATGAAACCCGGGTTTTTCCCGGCCACGGCCCCGGCACAACCATCGGACGCGAACGCAGCCAAAACCCTTTCCTAAAATGAAAACCGGCTACATCACCCATCCCGGCTTTTTAGCTCACGATACGGGTCAGGGTCATCCCGAATCGCCCCAAAGACTTTCTGTTTTAGAACATCGAATTTTGAACGCATCTGAAAAACAGGATAAAAATTCCCTTCAAAACCGGCTTGAAATCATCACGCCTTCACGGACTCCAAACCTTTACGGCTGGATTTCTGAAATCCATCGCGCAAACTACACAGATCACCTGAAACAACAAGTCCCGCAATCGGGATACGTCCATTTGGATGCCGATACGCCACTCTCTCCCGGTTCGCTGAAAGCCGCCGAAACGGCGGTCTCCGGCATACTCACCGCAGTGGACAAGGTGATGGACGGCACACTTAAAAATGCATTCTGCGCCCTGCGTCCCCCCGGTCACCATGCCGAAACAGATCATGCCATGGGGTTTTGTCTTTTTAACAACGTCGCGATTGCCGCGCGTTATATTCAAAAAAAACACCACTTAGCCAAGGTTTTTATTATCGACTGGGACGTGCATCACGGCAACGGCACACAGCACACCTTCTACAACGACCCTTCCGTCTTTTACTTTAGCAGCCATCAATTTCCCTGTTATCCCGGCACAGGCGCGGCAAAAGAACGCGGTCAAGGCAAAGGAGACGGTTTTACGCTCAATGCCCCCTTGTCGCCCGGGGCGAGTGATCGCGATCTGCTTCGTATTTTTGAAACAACACTGCAGAATGCCGTTAACGACTTTCAACCCGACTTTATCCTTATCTCAGCCGGATTTGACGCACACCGAGACGACCCCCTTGCCGCGCTGGAAATCACTGATTCGGGCTTTGAACACATGACACACATCGTACAATCTCTCGCGGAAAGCCATTGCAAAGCCAGAATCGTCTCCTGCCTTGAAGGCGGATACAACCTGGACGCGCTTGCCCGCTCCGTCAAAAAACACCTCTCCGTTTTATCAAAACCCTAGCAGGCGTTCTCAATGAACCGTTGCAACTGTTCAGCACATTTACAAATAAAGCTGCCCCTTGAGCCAAGATCAAACAGGTTTGGAATATTTTTCTTTTGTTTGTTAATATCCGGAGAAACCGCCACCCTACTGATTTGGATAAATCATCGCTCATGGATAATCGATTCTTCGAACACCCCATTCTCAATTCGCCCTATGAATGCCCCCAACGGCATTGGGAGCTGGTGGATGGTCTCCCTACGCAGGCGATCATCGAAAATCGTCGCCGTGCGGAATTCATAACGCCGATTCCGAAACCCAAGAAACGCAAAGGGTCTGCGGAACAGCAAGACATTGTTTTTGATGATGGCAAAGGCCTTTCAACTCAAGATCAGCAATACAATACAAGCGCAACGATCAATGAACTCAGATATCAGGTCGCCCTTTGGCGAAAGCGCCCCAATCCCAACACCTGGCAAGTCACACCCGAAACAGCCCGACTGCTTACACATTGGCGGCATCATCGTTTCAACAACATCCGTCCCTTCTTCTGTCAGGTAGAGGCAGTTGAAACGGCGATCTGGCTGACGGAGGTCGCGCCGAAAATGGGCAAGACGGGCAAAAGCTTTCTCGAACACCTTGAGAATGCCAATGAAAATGCCAATCCCGGCCTCATGCGTCTGGCCCTGAAACTTGCCACCGGCGCGGGGAAAACCACCGTCATGGCGATGCTGATTGCCTGGCAAACGATCAATGCCGTGCGGCGACCGCAAAGCAAAAAATTCACACGGGGTTTTTTGATTGTTGCGCCCGGCCTCACCATTCGAGACCGTCTGCGTGTATTGCAAACCAACGACCCGAACAGCTACTACGCGAGTCGTGAGTTGGTGCCGACCGACATGCTTGCCGAACTCGACCGCGCGAAAATTGTCATCACCAATTACCACGCCTTCAAACTGCGCGAGCGCTTAAAACTCTCAAAAGGCGGCCGATCCCTGCTTCAAGGCCGAGGTGAAGACTTAAACACGATGGAGAGCGAAGGGCAGATGCTGCAACGTGTGATGCCGGAACTCTTGGGCATGAAAAATATCCTGGTGATGAATGATGAGGCCCATCATTGTTACCGGGAAAAACCGGGCGAAGAGAATGAAGATGAGGGCGAACTGAAAGGAGAGGCAAAAAAAGAAGCAGAGAAAAACAAGGAGGCCGCGCGGCTCTGGATCTCCGGCCTCGAAGCTGTGAACCACAAACTTGGTCTCGCCCGTGTATTTGATCTTTCCGCAACCCCCTTTTTCCTCAGTGGCTCGGGCTATGTGGAAGGCACACTTTTTCCCTGGACGATGAGTGATTTTTCGCTCATGGATGCCATTGAATGCGGCATCGTGAAACTGCCGCGTGTGCCGGTCGCCGACAATATTCCCGGTGAAGACATGCCGAAGTTCCGCAATCTTTGGGAACATATCGCAAAGCGCATGCCCAAAAAAGGTCGCGGCAGGGCAAAGAACCTCGACCCCCTTAGCATTCCGACGGAGTTACAAACCGCACTCGAAGTGCTCTACGGGCACTACGAAAAAACCTATGCGCTTTGGGAAAAGGCGGGCATTCGTGTCCCGCCCTGTTTCATTGTCGTCTGCAACAATACCTCTACCTCCAAACTGGTTTACGACTATATTTCGGGTTTCCAGCGTGAGAATGAAGATGGATCGACACAGCTTGAAAACGGACGACTGGCCTTATTTCGCAACTTTGATGAACACGGCAATGCCTTTGCCCGACCGCGCACCCTCTTAATCGACAGCGAACAACTCGAATCCGGTGATGCCTTGGATAAAAATTTCCGTAACATGGCCTCCGATGAGATTGACCGTTTTCGTTATGAAATGAAACAGCGGGGCGATCACAAGGGGGCTGAGAACATCACCGATCAGGACTTGCTGCGGGAAGTCATGAATACCGTGGGCAAAGCAGATCGCCTCGGTGAGTCGATTCGCTGCGTCGTCTCCGTGTCCATGCTCACCGAAGGCTGGGATGCCAATACCGTCACCCATGTGCTGGGTGTGCGGGCCTTCGGCACACAACTGCTCTGTGAGCAGGTCATTGGTCGTGCCTTGCGTCGTCAATCCTATGACTTAAATGAAGAAGGGTTGTTCAACGTAGAGTATGCGGACGTCTTGGGTATTCCCTTCGACTTCACCGCAAAGCCCGTTGTTGCGCCGCCGCAAGCACCGCGCGAAACCGTCCAGGTCAAAGCCGTGCGTCCCGAGCGAGACGCGCTTGAGATTCGTTTTCCCCGTGTTGAAGGCTATCGCATCGAGCTGCCCGAAGAACGCCTTACCGCAGAATTCAATCTCGATTCCATTTTGGAACTTACCCCGGACTTGGTCGGCCCCTCCATCACTAAAAATGAAGGCATCATCGGGGAAGGCGTGGATTTAACGCTGATCCACACCGGAGACCTGCGCCGCTCGACCCTGCTTTTTCACCTTACCAAACGCTTGATCTATACCCAGTGGCGGGACAGCGGCGAAGACCCGAAACTCCACCTTTTCGGGCAACTCAAGCGCATTACCAAAGACTGGCTCGATCATTACCTGGTTTGCAAGGGTGAAACCTACCCCGCTCAATTGATGTATCAGGAACTCTCCGACATGGCCTGTAACAAAATTACCCACGCGATTACAAAAGCCGAATCCGAAAAAAAACGACCCATCAAAGCCATACTTGATCCCTACAATCCCGTCGGCTCCACCCTTCATGTCAATTTCAATACCTCGAAGACAGAGCGCTGGCAGACGGATGCCCGCCGCTGCCACCTCAACTGGGTCATCCTGGATAGCGATTGGGAGGCCGAGTTTTGCCGCGTCGCCGAAGCGCACCCGCAGGTCAGGGCCTACGTCAAAAACCACAACCTCGGGCTGGAAGTGCCCTACCGCTATGGTTCCGAAATGCGAAAATACATCCCCGATTTCATCGTCAAGATTGACGACGGCAAGGGTGAGGCTGACCTGCTGAATCTCATCGTCGAAATCAAAGGCTATCGGCGCGAAGACGCCAAAGAAAAGAAAAATACAATGGACTGCTACTGGGTGCCCGGCATCAATAACAGCGGGCAACATGGCCGCTGGGCCTTTGCCGAATTGACCGAGGTTTACCAGATTGAATCCGATTTTAAAGAAAAAATAGAAACTGAGTTTAATAAAATGATCGATGGAGTTTTGAAGGGTGAAGGGTGAAGGGTGAAGGGCGAAGTTAGAAGGGTGAAGGGTGAAGCGGGACTTACCGGAGCGGACGTTTGAGTTTGCGAAACGGGTGGTGAAATTGTGTCAGGTATTGGATCAGACGCGCGGTGTTAGCCGTACTTTGGCGAATCAGTTGCTTCGCTCGGGGACCTCTATTGGAGCCAATGTTGAGGAAGGACAAGCCAGCCAAAGCCAAGCCGATTTCATTTCAAAATATGCCATCGCCTGCAAAGAAGCTCGGGAAACCCATTATTGGTTACGGCTTCTTGCCGCGACAGAAATCGTACAAAAACCGGAAATACAGGACATGAGTGATGAGGTCAGTCAGCTCATCGCAATCCTAACGACAATTATCAAAAAATGCAGAGAGAAAAAGAAAGTGTGAAGTTAGAAGGGTGAAGGGTGAAAGATTTTGATCTTCCTTCGCCCTTCTAACTTCACACTTCACCCTTTTTTTGCGACGCGAGGAATAACGTAGATGCCTAAAAAGAAACCTGCTAAAAAAACCGTCACAAGCCTCAATCACAAAGAAGCCAGTCGCAAAAACATCCCCACGGCTGAATACCAATCGGTGATGCGAAAGGAAGAGCAAAATCCCATTCAAGTGGCTTATGCGCGTCGCAATCGCGATCTTGACCCGCAACTGGTGTGGCGGGGAAAAGATGAGCAGGATGCGTCGGACTTGCAGGTGCAAGCCCCGCCGGTCTACATCCAGGAAAAGGTGCATGCCAAGGTCTTGATTGACGACTTGCGTCGCCGCAGCGAAGCCAAAGATAAAAACACTGAGGATCAATTTAATCTTTTTGCCGATTTTAATGGCCTGCCGGACGATGCGGCCAAGACCGAGTTTTATCAGCACGATGCCAATTGGAGCAATCGCATGATTTTGGGCGATAGCCTGCAAGTCATGGCGAGTCTCGCCGAGCGGGAAGGTTTACGCGGAAAAGTCCAATGCATCTATCTCGATCCGCCCTACGGCATCAAATTTAATTCTAATTTTCAGTGGTCCACCACCAGCCGCGATGTGAAGGACGGCAAGGCCGGGCACATCACGCGCGAGCCGGAGCAGGTTAAAGCCTTCCGCGACACCTGGCGAGATGGCATTCATTCCTATTTGACTTATCTGCGAGATCGTTTGACCGTCGCACGAGATTTGTTGACGGAATCGGGTTCGATCTTTGTGCAAATTGGCGATGAGAATGTGCATCGGGTGCGGGCAGTGATGGATGAGGTTTTTGGGGAGGATAATTTTGTGAGCTTAATCACGGTTCAGACAACAACAGGGTTTGAGGCGAACTATCTCGGCAACATGTCTGACTTCATACTCTGGTATGCGAAGGACAAGTCGCAGGGAAAGTCCCGCTCTCCTTTTTATCGAAAGGAGTTCGCTCTAGGCGAAGGCAATGCACGGTGGTTGATTCTGGACGATTTCACTTACCGTGGAGTCTCGGCCCGGGAGCAGCGCGGCGAAGAGGCTATCCCCAAAACGGCTCTGCCTTACAAGCCGGACAATATTATTTCCCAAGGCCGCGCGAAAGAACCCCAACCTTTCCTATTCCGGGGAGAAACTTACGACACATGGGCTAAGAACTCTCACTGGAAAGCGAACTACCCTGTGGGAATGGAGCGACTAGGAAAAGCCAATCGCATCCACGTCGCTGAAAACTCAATTCAATACGTGCGTTATCACACAGACTTCGACGTGGCGGTTCACGGCAACATCTGGAACGACACAGGTTCCGGCAACTTCACAGACGAAAAGATGTATGTCGTTCAGACCAACACAAAGGTCATTGAACGCTGCCTTTTGATGTCAACCGACCCCGGCGATCTCGTGCTCGACCCCACCTGCGGTTCGGGCACCACCGCGACCGTCGCCGAGCAATGGGGGCGGCGCTGGATTACGATTGATACTTCCCGTGTTTCGCTCGCGCTCGCCCGTGCCCGCATTATGGGGGCACGTTATCCCTATTATTTATTGGCCGACAGCCGCGAGGGGCAACAGAAAGAAGCAGAGATCACGCAGACCGTTCCCTCTGAAACCCCGACAGGGGGCAATATTCAACAGGGCTTCGTTTATGAACGGGTGCCGCACATCACGCTGAAATCCATCGCCAATAATACTGAAATTGACGTGATCTGGGAGAAGTTTCAGGAAACACTTGTACCTTTACGCCTGCGGCTGAATGGTGAAGTGGGACGGGTGAAGGGTGAAGCAGGGAAGGCGCCTTGGGAAGAGTGGGAGATTCCGAGAGAAGCGGGGGCTGATTGGTCCGATGACGCGAAAACCCTTCACGCGCAATGGTGGCAAATGCGCATCGCCCGACAACAAGAAATTGATGCCTCGATTGCCGCCAAAGCGGATTTTGAATATCTCTACGACAAACCCTACGAAGACAAAAAGAAAGTCCGTGTGGCGGGGCCTTTTACCGTCGAAAGTTTGTCGCCGCATCGTGTCTTGTGCGTGGACGAAAATGATGAACTGATTGAAGGGGTCGCAGAATCAAAAGAGGCTTACGGCGAAGCACGCGGTTTTGTACAAATCATCCTGGAAAATCTCAAGACCGCCGGTGTGCAGCAAGCCCACAAAGCAGACAAAATCCAGTTCACCGCGCTCAATCCCTGGCCGGGTGATTTGATCTGTGCCGAAGGATGGTATGAAGAAAAGGGTGAAGTGAGAAAGGTGAAGGGTGAAGAAGGGACAGAAAACTCAGATCCTAAACTTCACCCTTCGCCCTTCACCCCTCACCCTTCTGAAAAGCGCGCCGCGATTTTCATCGGCCCGGAATTTGGCACGGTCTCGCGGCCCGACTTGGTTGCTGCCGCCCGCGAAGCCGGAGATGCCGATTTTGATACCCTCATCACCTGCGCCTTTAATTATGATGCCCACGCCACGGAGTTTGACAAGCTCGGCCGCATTCCCGTGCTCAAAGCCCGCATGAATGCGGATCTGCACATGGCCGATGATCTCAAAAACACCGGCAAGGGCAACCTCTTTGTCATCTTCGGCGAGCCGGATATCGACATTCTTGATGCGGCGGATGGACAAGTACAGATCAAAATCAACGGTGTCGATGTTTTCCATCCCAATACCGGCGAAGTGAGAAGCGACGGTGCGGACGGCATTGCCTGCTGGTTTATCGATACGGACTACAACGAAGAAAGTTTCTTTGTGCGCCACGCCTATTTTTTAGGCGCAAACGATCCCTACAAATCCCTCAAAACCACACTCAAAGCCGAAATCAACGCAGAAGCCTGGGCCACATTAAACAGCGACACCTCCCGCCCCTTCGACAAACCCAAATCCGGCCGTATCGCCGTAAAGGTCATCAATCATTTAGGGGATGAAGTGATGAAGGTCTTTCGGGTGTAGAGGAGGGGTGATCCAAGCATGAAGTAGAATAACAATCGCACCTTTCAGGATCAAAACGGGGAGATTTTATCATGATTTAATCTCGTCGTAGAAATAACACGAGCACCGTGCTATCATGTCATAGTGATTCAGTCATTTAAAAACAAAGCATCAGAGGATATTTTTAACGGAAAGAACACAAAAGGCGCGAGAAGAGTCTGCCCTAAAACCTTATGGAAAGTTGCTTCCAGAAAGCTCGATCAGATCGACTCTGCCAAAAGCATCGAGGATCTTCGCATACCGACTAGCAACAAACTTGAGTCTCTTAAGGGAGATCGTTTCGGTCAATACAGTATCAGAATAAACGAGCAATATCGTATTTGTTTTGAGTGGAAAGATTCTGGGCCGGAGAAAGTGGACATTCTTGACTATCATTAATAGTAGACCGTAAAACGGGAAATTTAAGGAGGTAGAGGTGGTACGAATACCGACACATCGCGAACCCACGCACCCAGGGGAAATGCTTCTTGAAGAGTTTTTAATTCCGATGGGGATTACACAAAGAGAACTTTCACAAAAAATTCATGTCCCCTATCAACGGATTAATGAAGTGATCAATAAACGGCGTGGCATCACGCCCAGCACGGCGCTTAGACTGTCTAAGTTTTTCGGCGTTTCTGAAGATTTTTGGATGAGTCTTCAGCTGCGTTGGGATTTATACAAAGCCATGCGCGTCGAAGCGAGTGCCTTGAAAACAATTAGACCTTTTGTCTCTCAAACATCAACTTGAATAGAAAAATGCAGGGCTAATGGAATTCCGAATCGCCGATACCTTCACCGATAGCCTCGCAAAACTCACGGGCGACGAGCAAAAGGCCATAAAAACCACCGCCTTTGATCTGCAAATGAACCTGGCCCATCCGGGCATGCAGTTCCACAAAATCGACAAAGCGCGAGACCCCAATTTTTGGTCCATTCGTGTGAATCGGGATATTCGTTTGATTGTCCATAAAACCGAGGCCAGCCTGCTGCTTTGTTACGTCGCCCACCACGACCCGGCCTATCACTGGGCTCTGCGCCGAAAACTTTCAACCCACCCAAAAACGGGTGCGGCGCAGTGGGTTGAGGTGCGAGAAACGGTCAAAGAAATTATTGTTCCAAAATATGTTGAGGTAGCGCAACCGACACAGCAAAAACCGCTCTTATTTTGTGATATCTCGGAAAATGATCTGCTCGCATATGGTGTGCCTTCCGAGTGGCTCGAAGATGTGCGGGGTGCCGACGAAGATAGCATTCTGGTCTTGGCCGAACATCTGCCGAGCGAAGCGGCGGAAGCACTGCTTGATCTGGCCACGGGTGTGACACCCAAGGCCACTCAGACCTTTGATGCCGCATTGAATCCCTTTGATCATCCCGATGCGCAGCGCCGTTTTAGGGTGATGAACAATATTGAAGAACTCGAACGGGCTTTAGAATTTCCTTGGGAAAAGTGGGCGGTTTTCCTCCACCCAACACAACGTCAATTTGCCGAAGGGGATTTTAATGGCCCTGCGCGTGTTTCAGGCTCGGCGGGGACAGGAAAAACCATTGTTGCGCTGCATCGCGCGGTTTTTCTCGCCCGTAAATACCCGGATGCCAGAGTGTTGTTGACAACTTTTTCTGAAACCCTATCGCATACGCTGCACTCAAAACTGAGAACCTTAATCAGCAATCAACCCCGTATTGCCGAACGACTCGAAGTGCAGGACATGAATGCCCTAGGTCAAAGGCTCTACAAACTTAACTTTAGTCCGCCACAAATGGCCTCCTCAGAAGTGATCGCAGCATACTTGCGTGAAGCCGCTGCAACACAGGAAGCACAGCGTTTCAGCGCCTATTTTCTGATGACTGAATGGTTAGAAGTGGTGGATGCTTGGCAGATACGGACTTGGGAGGCGTATCGAGATGTGAAAAGGTTGGGTCGCAAGGTGCGACTGCCCGAGCAGGGTCGGAAGGTATTATGGTCGATTTTTGAAGGTCTGAGGGACAGATTGAATCGTCGGAGTTTAATCACATCCTCCGACTTGTTTAGCCGCTTAACAGAACATCTGAAAGGCAGAACGCATCTGCCTTTTGACTCTGTTGTGGTGGATGAATCACAGGATATTAGCGTGGCCCAATTGCGCTTTCTTTCTGTGCTTGGAAGGGATCATTCCAATGGGCTTTTTTTCGCAGGCGATCTGGGACAACGGATTTTTCAACCGCCATTTTCTTGGAAAGCACAGGGGGTCGATATTCGCGGGCGCTCTCGGACATTGCGCATCAATTATCGCACCTCGCATCAGATCAGACAGCAGGCGGATCGTTTACTGGCTCCTGAGTTGTCGGATGTGGACGGCAATACAGAAGAACGGCGTGGGACGGTCTCGGTATTCAACGGGCCTTCACCCACCATTCGGGTTTTTGAAACATCGGAAGCCGAAATCGAAGCGGTCCGTCAATGGCTAATCGAAAGAAGAAATGAAGGGGTGGTGCCTCAAGAGATCGGGGTCTTTGTGCGATCGGCCACTGAATTGAGTCGCGCCAAATTGGCTGTGGATCGCGCAGAATTGTCTTACAAGGTACTGGATGAAAAGCTTGAACCGATGGAAGGACAGGTCTCAATCTCTACGATGCATCTCGCGAAGGGTTTGGAATTTCGGGCCGTTATCGTGATGGCCTGTGATGATGACGTGATTCCGCTTCAGGAGCGCATCGAATCCGTCGCGGACGATGCAGACCTGGAAGAAGTTTATAACACAGAACGTCATTTACTTTACGTCGCCTGCACCCGCGCACGAGATTATTTGATCGTCACGGGTGTTTCTCCGGCCTCGGAATTTCTGGATGATTTGGGCGTGTGAGTTTTAAAGCCTTCTAGCCCACACTTCATTTCAAAGCATATTTTTCAAAATATCTTTCCATCAAACTTATCGATTTGTAGATAAAATAAACAAGCCCATTGACTCAAAGACCAACAGTCCCAACTCGTTCCTCTTTTAAGTCCTATCACAAAATTCTTACAGCAATTGCTCAAGCGCAATCTCAAAAACCACTGTCGGCATGCCGATTTGCCAGGCGTGCAATACTTTGGGATGGACTTCTCCGATTAAGCCGATTTCTTGGTTTCCCATTTTAATTTTGCCGGAACGACCGTCGATAAAACTGGGATGGGGGACGGGTTCGAGTGTGTATTTGATGGCAAGACGTGCAAAGAGGGATTCCAGCACGGCGTGCAATTCTGAAAAATTTGCAGTCGGATGGGCAATGAGCGCGGCCAGGTGATTGAAAGTGGCCGTGTGCGCTTTATTGTCGGTGGCCAGCCGTGCCACTTCTCCCGTTTCAAAAATACGGTGCGGATAAAAGGCCTTGGAGCTTGCGCCCTCCACACGAAGCAAAGAAGGCGCAAGCCAGGAACGCAAAAGTGAAAAACGCTCGGTCATGGGATTTTCGATTTCGACAAGCTGTGTTTCAGGCCGCTCCGAAGGATCTGAATCCAGTGACATTTTTTCGATAAAATCTTCGGCGGAACCCAAGATATTTGAGACGACTTCTTCAAAACCGAAACCGACCATCGCAAGACGCACGGCATCTGAAAATTGCTCGACTTTTGAAAGCCCCCCCACAGTAAAGGTCGCAGGCATGTCCGGTGTGAAGGAATTGTAACCGCGCGAAATCGCAAAATCTTCAACTAAATCAATGGCATGCATCAGGTCATCTCGATAAGGGGCGGAGCGCACGGTGAGTTTTTCCCCGGCTGTCTTCACATTCAAGCCGTAGGCTTCCAAAACGGAAACGGCTTCGGACAATGCCACGGATTCCCCCAAAACGCGATTCAATTCAGGCAAGTCCATTGAAACCGCTTCGGATAAATCGTAGGGCGTTTGATAGCGCACACCAAAATCGGTTTGATCGGCATAATTCAAAACAACAGGCTCAATGCTTGCGCCCCGGTCTGAAAGATTTGCGGCAAAGATGTTAATCGCCAAGGTCACCATGCGTTGATCCGTCCCCGTCACTTCAACAAACAACTCCGAATCGCCCGCTTCGACTTCACCCAAAGCACGGCTATTAATAATCGGCGGAAAAGAAAGGACCTCTCCTTTGGCATCTTTCAAAATCGGAAAACGTATTGCCCCGGATAAAGTATGCGCGTATTCAATGCCTTTGGGATGCCCGGTCACAATCTCTTTGAGGCTCATCGGGACTTCAAAGCCCAAA
>JALUVJ010000191.1 GCA_027020665.1 Nitrospira sp. | reverse complement strand
TTTAACTGAAGAAAATATAGACGAAACGCTCCGGGAAGTGCGCTTTGCCTTACTTGAATCGGATGTGCATTTCAAGGTCGCGAAAAACTTCTGTGAAGCGGTCCGGAAAAAAGCCGTCGGCAAGGCGGTGCTGGAAAGTCTCACCCCGGGCCAACAGGTGGTTAAGATCGTCTCTGATGAATTAACGGCACTTCTGGGTGGCCAAAGCAAGGGCATCGCTCTGGCGGATCAAGCGCCCACGGTTGTGATGTTGGTGGGGCTTCAGGGTTCCGGAAAAACAACCACTGCCGGAAAACTTGCCCGTTTTTTTCGGGGAAAAGACAAGCGTGTTCTTTTGGTGGCGGCCGACTTGCAACGACCGGCGGCCGTTGATCAGTTGCAAACACTCGGAAAATCAATCGAAGTGCCGGTTGTCTCCCCTGATTCGGGAAAAAACCCTGTCATAGCGGCGAAAAAAGGGATCGACTATGGTCGAATGCACGGTTTTGACGTGGTTATTCTGGATACGGCAGGCCGTCTTGAGGTTGACGAAGCGTTAATGGCGGAGTTGTCGGCGATGAAATCAGAAGTTTCGCCCGACGAGGTGCTGTTGGTTGCCGATGCCATGACGGGGCAGGCCGCCGTGAACGTTGCGGAAACGTTTCATCAAAAATTGGTTTTGACCGGCGTGGTTTTAACCAAGACCGAAGGCGACGCCCGCGGCGGGGCTCTTTTGTCGATACGCGCCGTAACCGGCGCGCCGGTGCGTTTTATCGGTACGGGGGAAAAATTAGAGGCCTTGGAGTTATTCCACCCGGACCGCATGGCCTCGCGGATTTTGGGCATGGGGGATGTCCTGTCTCTTGTGGAATTGGCGCAGGAGCAGGCGGATCAGGCCGAAACCGCCCGTTTAGAGCAAAAGCTGCGGAAAGACCGGTTTACGCTGGATGACTTCAGTGACCAACTCAAACAGATGAAAAGAATGGGCGGGGCTGCGAAACTGATGGAGATGATTCCGGGGATGCAGCGCATGAAGGCGCTTCCGGATCAGGCGAAGGTCGAGCGGGAAATGAAATCCATTCAGGCCATGATTTCATCCATGACAATCAAAGAGCGGCGTGATCCCAGTATTATTACGGGAAGTCGCAGAAAAAGGATTTCCAGGGGCAGCGGGACATCCGTCCCGGAGCTTAACCGGCTCTTGAAGCAGTTTTATCAAGCCAAAAAGATGATGAAACGCATGTCGTCGGGCAAAAGAATGGGCATGATGCCCAGGTTTTAGTCGTATTTGTTGCGAAGATCTTATTCCAACCCCCGGGTTGAGCGGGCAAGACGACAAATCGATCAATCAAAATTACAAGGGGATGCAAAGATATAAATGATGACAAATAGAGGGTATGTATATGGCAGTTAAGATTCGGTTGGCCCGAATGGGCAGGCATAAACGGCCTTTTTATCGTGTGGTCGTGGCGGATGCGCAATCGCCGAGAGACGGTAAATTTATTGAAATTTTAGGGACTTATGATCCCTTACCTGAAAACCCGGATGTGAAAATTGATGCAGCGCGGGCAAAACACTGGCTTTCAAAAGGGGCTTTGCCCACGGATACGGTAAACTCTCTTTTTAAGAAATCCCGATTGTTTCAAGAGGTTTCGGAACAAAAAGTCTCATAAGCGGGCAAGGGTGAGCTCTCTTGTCCTATAAGGTTCCCTTCTCCTAAAGAACTCGAACGGAGGTAGCGTCGATGAAAGACTTGATTGAATATATTGCGAAATCGCTGGTAGATCGTCCCGAAAGTGTTACGGTGAAAGATACGGAAGGCGAGAAAACAACAATCATTGAACTCAGGGTGGCTCAGGAAGATTTAGGGAAGGTGATTGGAAAGCAAGGTCGGACGGCACGGGCCATGCGTACCATCTTAAACGCTGCGGGAACAAAAATCGGAAAACGATGTGTCCTGGAAATCCTGGAATGAAGCCGAGCGAAAACCTCGCGCATGTGGCATTTTGAAGTGGTTTGAGTGAAGATCTTGTTACAATTGGAAAAGTGCTCAAGCCGGTGGGGCTACAGGGCGAGGTTAAAGTTGCGCTTTTGACCGATTTCCCCGAACGTTTTGATCGTCTTGAATCCGTCATTGTCCAAGGTCAACAGGGTGATCCGCTTCGCTTGCGTCTTGCGCATGTTCGGCACCGAGCGCCTTTTGTTTATTTGTCTTTTGCGGGTTTGGCGGACCTTGACGCCGTCCGGCCGTTGCACGGGGCTTTGCTTCAGGTTCCGATCTCTGGGCGGGTTGCTTTGCCGGAGGGGCGCTATTTCCATTCCGACTTGTTGGGTCTGACCGTTCAAACGCAACAAGGCCGGATTTTAGGACGGATTAGCGATATTATCGAAACGGGGAGTCATGATGTGTTTGTGGTGAAGGGTGAAGAAGGGGAGTTCCTGATCCCGGCACACCACAAGTTTGTTTCAGAAGTGGATCTGGCACAAAAGCGCATGCTTGTTGACCCTGTGGACAATTTGTTGGATTTATGATGCGTTGCGATGTCATTACTTTATTCCCTGAAATGATTCGGGCGGTGCTGGGAGAAAGCATTTTAAAACGGGCCCAGGCGAGCGGCTTGCTGGATGTGCGGACATACCAGCTCAGGGACTTTGCTTTTGATAAACACCGCATGACGGACGATGTGCCTTACGGCGGCGGGGGGGGGATGCTTCTAAAGCCGGAACCGATTTTCGCTGCCGTTGAAAAAATAAAGATTCTGCGGGATGGGGATATTCGTGTTGTGATGCCCAGCCCTCAGGGGAAAGTGTTTAATCAAGAGATGGCGGAAGATTTTTCACGGGATGAGCGAAGCCTGCTGTTTATTTGCGGCCACTACAAAGGCATTGACGCACGTGTTGCCCAGGGAATTTCGCTTGAAGAGGTTTCTGTCGGGGACTATATTTTAACCGGAGGGGAATTACCCGCCATTACGATGATTGACGCCGCAGCGCGCTTGTTGCCCGGGGTATTGGGCGGGGCGGATTCCGCATTAGAGGAATCTTTTGAGGCCTCCTTGTTGGAATATCCGCATTATACGCGACCTTATAGCTTTCGCGGGATGCAGGTGCCGGATGTGCTTCTTTCAGGGAACCACGCCGCCATCCGGGAGTGGCGAAGAGCGCAGGCGGTGATGAGTACGCAGAGAAAACGGCCTGATTTATTATCAGAAGCGGTTTTAAGCCCGGAAGAAAAACAACGTTTTTTGTCCGGGGCTTATTCAGAGCTTCCCTTAATGGAAGAATCAAAATAAAATCGGATATGCTAAAGCCATGCCGTGCCGTTCTTAAGGCATTGTCCTGGAAGTAAGCCGGAATCAAGAAGGAGAGCAAAAGAAATGAATCGTTTGGAACGTTTGGAACAAGGTTTTGAAAAAAAAGATGCACCGGAAATGAAGATCGGAGATACGGTCAGAGTGCATGTCCGAATTAAAGAAGGTGAAAAGGAGCGTATCCAGGTGTATGAAGGCATTGTGATTCGCAAAAAAGGCACACGAAACCGCAGGACCTTTACGGTGCGCAAGACCTCTTTCGGGATCGGTGTTGAACGTATTTTCCCGCTGCATTCCCCCTTCATTGACAAAGTCGAAACGATGCGGGAAGGCAAGGTCCGTCGCGCAAAACTTTATTATCTGCGTTCGAGAACGGGTCGCGCAGCGCGTATTGCGGAAAAAGAACGGGTCCGGCCTGTGAAGAAAAAAACCGGGGCGGCAAAACCCGCTCCCGCAGCTTCAGTCGAACCCGAAGCCTGAGCAAAGTGCCGTTCAAGTATTTCAGGGGCGACTTTAATCCATAGATTATGACTTCTTTTGAAGTGGCTTTGTATGAATCCGGCCACAAACTAATTTGTGGCCTTGATGAAGCCGGCCGAGGACCCTTGGCCGGCCCGGTTGTTGCCGGGGCTGTGATTTTGCCTGAAAATTGTGTCATGGAAGGGCTCCGTGATTCAAAAAAGTTGTCGGCCCGCCGCCGGGAATTTTTTTTTGAAGCGATCAACAAAAAAGCGCGGGCTGTGGGCATTGGCATCGTCGATAATGAGACGATTGACCGGATCAATATTCTCCAAGCGACCCGACTGGCCATGAAAAAGGCACTGGATGCACTTCAACTTAAGCCGGATGCGCTCCTAATAGACGCGCTGACCCTTTCCGACATTGATATTCCTCAGCAAGGCATTATTCATGGGGATGATCGTTCAATCAGCATTGCTGCAGCCTCTGTGATTGCAAAAGTCACACGGGATCGTTTGATGTGTGATTATCACGCGGCATTCCCTGCGTATCACTTCCATCAACATAAGGGATATAGTACGCGTCAACACTTGGAACAAATCAGGGAGTATGGTCCATGTCCTCTGCACCGAAAGACATTTCGCGGCGTCATCTGCTGACGGGTGCGGCGGGCGAGGCTGTCGCCGTGCGTTATTTGAAAAAAGCAGGCTATCAGATCATTCAGCGGAATTATCGTACCCGGCTTGGGGAAATTGATGTGATTGCGCGCGAGGGAGAAACCCTGGTTTTTGTTGAAGTCAAAACGCGGTCCGGCCAAGGCGTTGCTTTGCCTCAGTTTGCCGTTGACGCAAAGAAACAGTCAAAAATTACGCGTGTTGCCCTCATGTACCTCAGTCAAAAAAACGAAATGTCGGCCTCTTGCCGCTTCGATGTTGTCGCAGTGCGGAAAGGGGTGAAGGGAGATCAGGTTGAATTGATTCGCAATGCTTTTGAGATGGCGCTATAATTTCAAAAAGACGGTATACTAAAAACGATGTTTATCGGAGTCAATACAAACATAAAACACAAGGGCGAGATCTTTCATATCCAAACGGAGGATGGCGGCCTGGATCAACATACCCTGACGACGATTCTCTTTAAAAACGGTGCAATCCTGTCTTCTAAAAAGACAAGCTACCTTGATCTCCCAAAATCTCCGGACTACAAAGATACGGTTAGGCAGATGATGCAGGAACAGCACAAACAGATGATACGTGACTTGGTCGGTGGGAAATTTGAAACCGGGACAGGTTCCGTAAAAAACGAAGGTGATCTGGAAAAAGAGGTTGATGGGACAAACGAAGTTTTAAAAACGGCTTCAATTGCATCCGTGGCGGAAGAGAAACGGACGCCGCTCGCGTCAAAACAGAACCCTGCTCGAATCAATGGGCTGGACGGTTTGATTTTTAATTATTTGGCTAAAAAGAAAACCGCACGTTCATAGGCCCTGTGTTTGCCTGTCGAAAAGACGCATCCTCTCCAACGGTATTCTACGGTTTTTCTCTTGAACAATAAAATGCTCTCCTGAATAGTTGTCTGTTGTTGACCTGAGGTTTTTAAACGTCTCATGATTCAGATGTTCCATGTTTATAAATATTTCCGAAAAGACTTTTTGGCTTTGGAGGATGTGAATCTTAAGATTGAAAAAGGTGAATTTGTCTTTGTGACCGGTTCAAGCGGCGCTGGGAAATCGACATTATTAAAACTCATTTTTTGCGAAGAACGCGCCGATCAGGGGCAAATCCTTATTGGCGGGAAAAACGTATCCCGCTTGAAGGAAGGACAGATTCCCTTTGTGCGGCGAAATATCGGTTTTGTTTTTCAGGATTTTAAACTCATCAAACGCAAAACGGTCTTTGAGAATGTGGCGCTGCCCCTTGAAATTGTGGGGGCATCACGCAACGATATAAAAAAAAGGGTGCATGAGGTCTTAAAAATGGTCCGTATTGAACACCGTCAATCGCAACGCCCTTCTTTTCTTTCCGGGGGCGAACAACAGCGGGTGGCGATTGCGCGGGCACTGGTGAATCGCCCTGCAATTTTATTGGCCGATGAACCGACAGGCAATCTGGATGAAGATCTTGCACTCGATATCGTCGGTCTGCTGAGAAACATCCAAACCGCCGGGACTACCGTCGTGGTCGCAACGCATGATCGACATCTTTTTGAAAAGATTTCCCGGCGAAGGCTGGTCTTGCAGCAAGGGAAAATTATCTCGGACGGTATCCCGGAATGAGGCAATTTTATTATCACCTGAAGACAGCGGTTGAGAATATCCAGTTGAATCAGACGATGGGCTTCTTTTCTCTCATCTCTCTGGGGCTGACGCTGATGCTTTTTGGCGTGTTCCTGCTCTTTTACGGGAATGTGCAGGGTTTTGTTCAAACGATGCGCGAGAGTGTGCAATTCAGCATTTACCTGAAAGACAGCGCGGATCAGAATGCGATCCACAAAATCAAAGAAGGCCTGAATGACGATCCGCGGATTTTGTCTTCGACTTATATTTCAAAAGAAGAAGCCCTGAAAATTTTTAATGAATCCTTTCACGACAAAGAGCTGATTACACGTCTGGGTGAAAACCCCCTGCCTGCTTCTTTCGAGGTTGTTGTAAAGGCCGATTACCAGGAAGCAAAATCGCTTGAAGCCGTTATCCGCACCTTCAAGGTTTTTCCAGGAGTTGAAGAGGTGCAGTACGGTTCGGAGTGGTTGGAGAATTTAAATACTTTTTTGAGTGTGCTTCGACTGATCGGTGTCGGCATCGGCGGTTTTTTGGCCGTGACAGTAACGACGAATATTGCAAATACCGTACGGCTTCACTTTTACAATCGTCGCGAAGAGATCGAGATCATGAAGCTCATCGGTGCGACCCACGGTTTTATTAAAATCCCCTTTTTCATCGAAGGTCTGCTCATGGGCGCGATGAGCGGTCTCATCGCGGTTATTCTGCTTTTTTTCCTTTTTGATTACGCAAAAGGGTATCTTGATGTGTCCCTGGGGACGATGGGGCGTTTTGGCGACCTGCAATTTTTACCCCTGAATCTCTTGTTTGCACTGATGCTGGCAGGCAGTGTCTTGGGGGGCGTCGGAAGTTATATTTCACTGAATCATTTGCTCAGATTGCGGAATCCGGACTATGTACCGAAATCTCATTAAAAACCTTCGGTTGTTGCTGTCTTTGTTTGCGATGCTTTGTTTCTCAGTCCCTGTATTTTTATCTGCGGAGACCGCGTCCGAAATGAATCGCAGAATTCAAAAGGAAAAAGCGGCCCTTAAGAAAATCGAAGCGGAAATCGAAAAAAAGCGGCAACGTAATCTGGCATCAAAGAAAAAAGAGCGTTCGTTACTCTCGGAGATGGAGGTCATCGATCGCCGTCTAAGCCTCTTAAAAAAAGAAGCAGCTTTGCTTGAATTGGAAATTAAGAAAAAAGAAGCGGAAGCCGCCGCGCTTTCCAAGCGAATTGACGCAGTGACCTTGGAGATTAATCAGGGACGCAAGATTATTCTGGCGCGTATAGCCTCTATTTATAAAGAAAAGCAGGGGGCGGCGCTAAAAATTTTATTTGCGGCCCAAGATTATCCCGATCTTCTGCGCAAAATTCAGTACCTAAAAACAGTTGCCCGGAAAGAAGACGCGCTGCTCACACAATTTAAAGCAAGACAACTGGAATTGGAAGAAAAAAAAGGGCTGATGGCGGAAGTGATGGAACAGATGGTCACCGACCGGGAAACCCTGGCCGGAAAGCTTTCGGAGAGCCGAAACGAACGGAAGAAAAAAGACCGTTTTCTAGCCCGCGTGCGCAAAGAGCGGGCCCTTTTCAGAAAGGCCATCGCCGAAATGACGGCATCTTCCGAGAAGGTGCGGGACTTGATTGTCTCGCTGGAGAAAAAAAAGAAGGCCTTGCGTGCGGCCATTCCCGGACGATTTTCGGCGGCGCGCGGCAAGCTGCGATGGCCGAGTGACGGCAAGCTCGTTTCCCGTTTCGGTCGTCAAAAGCATCCGAAATTTAATGAGATGATTTATCGAAAAGGCATCGAAATCACGCCCGCGCGAGGGGGAGAGGTTCGCAGTGTTTTCGGGGGCACTGTAGTTTATGCGGACTGGTTTCGGGGGTACGGCATGATGATAATGGTCGATCACGGTGAAAATTATTATTCCCTCTATGCGCATTTGGCGCGGCTTTTGGTCGGGGTTGGAGACCGGGTACAAAAGGACCATGTCATTGGGGAAGTGGGGCGCACGGGCCTCTCTGACGGCTCAAAACTCTATTTTGAAATCAGGCATCAGGGAAAACCGATCAATCCGACGGCCTGGCTTCAAAAGAGGCGTTAAGACATGTTACACTTCCATAGGTTTTTCGGCTGTGATAAACTGATTTCATCGGTAAAAACCGGCGGGCCTTAAAAAGTTTAAGATAAAAGCCCTTGTAAAATTGATGATCGGGGTGTGTCCTTGAAGGAGGAGCAGAAAATGGGGATTAAGAAAAAAGTGCGGATGAGCGTTTTGTTCATGATCGCGTTTGGGATCTTGGCGTTCGTCTTTTTTTCCGGCACCGGCCTCCAGTCAAAGGTTTCCGCCGAAACCGATGGATACAAAGACCTCAAGATTTTTTCAGAAGTGCTTTCCGCCTTGAAAAAAAACTATGTTGAATCGGTTGATACAAAAGAACTGATTTACGGTGCAGTGAAGGGCATGCTCAATACCCTGGACGCTCACACGGCTTTTATGCCGCCCGAAGTCTATAAAGAAATGCAGGTCGATACACGGGGGGAATTTGGCGGACTGGGGCTTCAGGTTGGCATCAAAGATAAAAAACTCGTGGTAATCGCACCGATTGCGGATACGCCTGCGGCTAAAGTCGGAATTAAGGCGGGGGACGTGATTCTGAAGGTTGATGAATTTACGATGACCGAAGACACAACCTTAATGGATGCTGTACAAAAGATGCGCGGTCGCAAAGGGACTGCGGTGACCTTGACGATAAAACGGACTTCCAAGATGGAAGAATTGATTTTTACCCTGATCCGCGATGTCATCCGCATTAAGAGTGTGCGCTCCCGCGTGCTTGAACCCGGTATCGGCTACATTCAGTTGACGCAATTCCAGGAACATACCGCGCGCGATCTTTCTCGTGCGATTACAAAATTACTCAATGAAAACATTCATTCCCTTGTTCTGGATCTCAGGAATAATCCCGGCGGGCTCTTGAATGCCGCAAATGAGGTCTCAGAGCAGTTTCTCCAAAACGGCCAGTTGATTGTTTCAGTCAAGTCCCGAGAAGGCAAAGAAGACGAGTATATCGCGGGCCGGTCCGGACGGCTGGGCAGAATGCCGATCATCGTTTTGGTGAATGAAGGCAGCGCGAGCGCCTCCGAAATTGTTGCCGGTGCCTTACAGGATTGGAAACGAGCTGTCGTGGTCGGCACGCCCACCTTTGGCAAAGGTTCGGTTCAGACCATCCTGCCCTTATCGGACGGTTCCGCCATTCGTTTGACCACCGCAAAATACTACACGCCGAGCGGCCGCTCGATTCAAAATACGGGGATCGACCCCGATATTATCGTGCGGCCCGAAATTACTAAGGTCATTCAGACCTCACCGATTGTCCGCGAAAAAGATTTGGCGCGTCATCTTGAGAATGAAATGGATCTGGATGCGGACAAGCCCGATGCGGATCCCCTTCAAAAAAATGAAGAAGATGCCTTGCCATCGGATGAAGAAACCTTGGCCGCTCCGGAAGATACGCAATTGAAAAAAGCGGTTGATCTTTTAAAAGGGTGGCGCATCTTTAAAGAAATGGATCCTTCAATCCTTTCAGCCCAAAAAAAGTAAGAAAAAAGTAATACATTCCAAGACCTTTTCATTGCTTGGGCAATCTTGGCCCAAGCCGAAAAAAAACCAACTTTCCCCACTTGATTTTAAGATTTTGATTGTTATATAACTGTTAGCACTCAATACGGGAGAGTGCTAACAACTCGCGGCTTTATCATTTTTGCTGCGGGCGCCCCAGGGCTTGGAATAGGGTAAACCGACAATTTTTTTGATGTGTCCATAAAAAGAAGGAGGAGTAAGCAGAATGAGTACGACGAAATCCGCAGTAAAATTCAGACCCCTGAAGGAACGGGTATTTGTCAGTTATGCTGATGAACCTGAAAAAACAGCAAGCGGTCTTTATATCCCGGATGCCGCAAAAGAAAAACCACAAAAGGGACAGGTTGAAGCTATTGGCAGCGAAGTAAACGACGTTAAAGTTGGCGAAACTGTTCTTTTTGACAAGTACTCCGGCAGCAAGATCAACATTGAAGATACGGAATACCTGATCTTGAAAGAAGAGGACATCTTAGGGGTAATTGAGTAGGTTATTGCTTTATTTAATGTTAGGAGGAATGAATGGCTAAACAGATTGTTTTTGGTGATGATGCCCGCGCGAAGATTTTAAAAGGGGTCAATCAGCTTGCAACCGCAGTAAAAGCAACACTAGGACCCAAGGGACGGAATGCCGTCATCGATAAAAAATTCGGTGCGCCAACCATTACAAAGGACGGTGTGACGGTTGCCAAAGAAATTGAATTATCAGATCCCTATGAAAACATGGGGGCGCAGTTGGTCAAGGAAGTTTCGAGTAAAACTTCCGATGTTGCCGGTGACGGAACGACCACGGCAACGATTTTGGCCCAAGCCATTTACCGCGAAGGCGTGAAGAACCTTTCCGCAGGCGCCAACGCGATGGAACTTAAACGCGGCATCGACAAAGCCGTGTCTGCCGTAATTACGGAGCTACACAAAGCTTCAAAACCTTGCAAAACACAAACAGAGATTGCGCAGATTGGGACGATTTCTGCAAATAACGATGCTACTATCGGCGAATTAATCGCTGAAGCGATGGAAAAAGTCGGAAAAGACGGCGTGATTACCGTTGAGGAAGCAAAGAGCGCGGAAACGACACTTGATGTCGTGGAAGGCATGCAGTTTGACCGCGGATACATCTCCCCTTATTTCGTGACCGATTCCGAACGCATGGAAGCCTCTCTTGAAAACGCCTACATTCTGATCAACGAAAAGAAAATCTCCTCCATGAAGGATTTGCTGCCGGTTTTAGAGCAGGTCGCAAAATCGGGGCGGCCGCTTGTCATTATCGCCGAAGACGTGGACGGCGAAGCCCTTGCGACTTTGGTGGTGAACAAGCTGCGCGGCACGCTGAATGTTGCCGCCGTCAAAGCCCCGGGTTTTGGGGATCGCAGAAAAGCCATGCTTGAAGACATCGCGGTTTTAACGGGCGGACAGGTCATTTCCGAGGATTTGGGCCTCAAACTCGAAAGCATTAAAGTTGAAGATTTGGGCGAAGCCAAACGCGTGACCATCGATAAAGACAACACAGTCATCGTGGAAGGCGCAGGCGATACGACAAAGATTCAGGCCCGTGTGAAGCAGATCAAAGCCCAGGTTGAGGAAACCACTTCGGACTATGATCGCGAAAAACTCCAGGAACGGCTTGCAAAAATCGTCGGCGGTGTGGCCGTAATTAACGTTGGAGCCGTAACCGAAACCGAAATGAAGGAACGCAAAGCCCGCGTTGAAGATGCGCTGCACGCTACGAAGGCCGCCGTTGAAGAAGGCATTGTTGCCGGCGGCGGTGTCGCCTTGCTGCGTTGCCTTTCCGTTTTGGATGAAGTGAAGCTCGAAGGCGGCGAAAAAGTCGGGGTTGATCTTGTACAACGTGCGCTTGAAGAGCCGATCCGTCAGATTTCGGAAAACGCCGGGGTTGAAAGCTCGGTTGTTGTGGATCGAGTCAAAAAGGAAACCGGTCCGGTCGGGTTTGATGCCAATACGGAAACCTATGTGGACTTGGTCGAAGCCGGCATCATCGACCCCACCAAGGTGACCCGCACCGCATTGGAAAACGCGGCCAGTGTCTCCGGGCTGATGTTGACAACCGAAGTGATGATTGCAGATCTTCCTGAAAAGAAAGAAGCCGCAGCGCCCCCGATGCCTGATATGGGTGGCGGCATGGGCGGTATGGGTGGCATGGGCGGTATGATGTAAGAGAGACGCCCCGCTCGAAAACCCAAAAGCCCTTCCTTCGCGGTAACTTGTGAAGGAAGGGCTTTTTTCTTGGATTGATTGACTTCATGAAATGACTTTTTTACAATGCGGTTTCGATAAAAATCACTATTTTCGATTGAAATCATATTAAACGTGAATTTGAGGAGAAGGAGAATGCATGAGTAATGCAGTGAATATTACGACACAAAGCTGGGATGAGGAAGTGGTTCAATCAACAATTCCGGTCATGGTAGATTTTTGGGCGGCATGGTGTGGCCCCTGCAAAATGATTGCGCCCACCATTGAGGAACTTGCGGGGGAATATGAAGGGCAGCTCAAGGTCTGTAAACTCAATACCGACGAAAACCCCGAAATCGCCAGCCAAAATCAAATCATGGGCATCCCTTCTCTTCTCTTTTTTAAAGAAGGAAAACTGGTGGATAAAATTGTGGGAGCGGCCTCTAAAAAACAATTTAAGGAAAAGATCGACAGCATTCTCTCAAAATAATGAGTGCTAAAAGCCGAGACTCAATCCAGCCTGAAGTGTGTTCTCGCCCAAAGCCCCGCTTCAACTCCGTTCTTTTATGGCGCGTCTGTTTTTATTTTGAACTGCGGCGCGCAAACGCTTTCATTTTTACTCACGCATTATCAGAGCAGCCTGAAGTTTCATGTTGAGAGAGCTTCACATCAAGCATTATGCCATCATTGATGAAATCTCTCTGAGCTTATGCGAAGGCTTTAACGTCATCACCGGTGAAACCGGTGCGGGAAAATCCATCTTACTGGGTGCGCTCTCCCTTGTCCTTGGTGAGCGCTCTTCGCTTGAAGGCATTCGGAAGGGGGCGAATCAAGCCTTGCTCGAAGCATCTTTTGATCCCCTTCCGGCCTCACTCTTTTCTCAATCCGGTTTAGATGAGGATCTATTCGAGGAGGATGTCTTTATTTGCAAGCGCATCTTAAGCAAAACAGGGAAAAGCCGTGCCTATCTCAATGGAAGCATGGTAACCCTCGCGCAGATGAAAACCCTGGGGCAAAGTTTAGTTGAAGTCCACGGACAGCAGGGGCAGCATCGTTTGGGCGATCTCAACTGGCAGCGGATGCTCGTGGATGCTTTCGGGGGTTTGTCGGATCAACGCAGTGCCTATGAAACCCTTTATCATCAATGGCGCAGCTTAAAAGACGAAAGAGCCCTTTTGGAACAACGGATTGCTGCATCAACCGCCGCGTCTGAAGAACGCACATTCCAGCTTTCTGAAATTCGAGACGCACAACTCAATGCAGACGAAGAAGCGGCCCTGCTGCGGGAAGAGCGTCTGCTCAAGCAATGGGAAAACATCCAGTCTCTTGTTCGGCATCTTTACGGCCAATTTTCGGATGAGCAGGGCATTTTATCACAGCTTGACCTTGCCGGAACCGCGCTTCAAAACCTCGACAGCATGACAGAAGATGCCGAAACGGAGTTGAAGCTTTGGGAGCAGTCTCAGATTCAGCTCAAGGAACTTTCCATGTTGCTCCGGGCGCGGCTTCAGGAGGAGGCAGATCAATCGGGACGATTGGAGGCCCTTGCTTCCCGTATTTTCCTCATTCAGCAACTCAAGCGAAAGTATCAGCGATCCCTGCCTGAACTGCTTGAATATCAAGAAGAATTGGAAACCCGTCTTTCTGAGCAGTCTGAAGATCAGTTCAGATGCTCGGAGATTGACGCCGAATTGCGGACAATGGAAAAAAATCTAAAGGCACTCGCAGATGGGCTGAGCCAAAGCCGAGCCGCGTGCGGCAGCGCCTTGCAAACAAAGGTCAAAACCGAACTGGCGCGTTTAGGCATGGAAAAAACGCTTTTTGAGGTCGTCCTGCACCGCACAGAACTCAGCGCATCCGGCATAGATCAGATCGAGTTTTTGATCGCCCTGCCGGGTGAAGTCCCTTGCGGACTAACAAAGATTGCCTCGGGCGGCGAACTTTCCCGCATCATGCTTGCCTTAAAAGTGGTTTTGGCGGAAGTCGATCCGGTGCCGACCTTTGTCTTTGATGAAGTGGATACCGGTGTGGGCGGGGGGATTGCCGAACGTGTGGGGCGGCGGCTTTCCGCATTATCGGCCCGGCATCAGGTCCTTTGTATTACTCACCTGCCGCAGATTGCGGCTTTGGCCGATCACCATTATTTTGTTGAAAAAAAGGCTGTGGGCGACCGTATGGTGACCTGTATTCGTCCGCTTTCTCGTGAAGAGCGTGTTGAGGAATTGGCACGTATGTTGGGCGGGCTTCACATTACGGATCTGAGCCGCCGTCACGCCGAAGAAATGATTAACGCGCGTTAGGACTATCGACATTTAACCGGGAGGCCGTATTTTGAAGCATATTCCCGTCTCCAAACCCCTTGTTTTTGTAACACGTCATTTGCCGGATGCAGTGATGGAAAAACTGCGCAGCGCCTTCGATCTCCATGTTCCGGCAAAAGACCGTCCTCTGAATAAAGCCGAACTCATTGCGGGGGCAAAAGAGGCCGAGGGCCTGATCACGATGTTAAGCGACCTCATCGACGACGACGTGTTTTCAAGCGCGCCGAAGCTGAAAATCGTCTCAAATTATGCCGTGGGTTACAACAATATTGATCTTGCTGCGGCCAAAACGCGAAACATTGCCGTGACGAACACGCCGGGCGTCCTGACCGAAACAACAGCGGACCTTGCCTTTGCCCTTTTGATGGCCCTTGCGCGGCGCATTCCGGAGGCGGATGCGTGGGTGAAATCCGGACAATGGTCGGGCTGGGCACCAACCGAAATGATCGGCGCAGATATTTACGGTCAACATCTCGGCTTGATCGGCATGGGTCGCATCGCGCAGGCCCTTGCCCGCCGTGCTGCGGGTTTCGGCATGACGGTTTCTTATTTCAGCCGCCGTCACCTGCCTGCCGCGCTTGAAGCAGATTTGGGGGTGAGCTTCCTTCCGCTTCCTCAAATCCTTGAGAAATCGGACTATCTTTCATTGCATGTGCCGTTAAACGACAGCACGCATCACCTCATCGACCGTAAGGCGCTGCGTCAAATGAAACACACGGCTTTTCTCATCAACACCGCGCGCGGCCCGGTCGTGGATGAAGCGGCCTTGTGCGAGGCCCTTGAAGCCGGGGAAATCGCGGGGGCGGGTCTGGACGTATTTGAGGCGGAGCCTTCCATTTCATGGCCTTTGCTGCGTTTGAACAATGTTGTGACGCTGCCGCACATCGGCTCCGCATCTTTGCGGACGCGCGAAACCATGGGGTTTATGGTGTTTGATAACCTCCGTGCCCTTTTTTCGGGCAAAACACCCCCTAATCGGATTATGGTAGACTAATACGCAGCAGCCCCGTTGTTTTCGGGGAAAACGCATTTTTTCAGTCCATCAAGAGGCACGCCGTGTCCAAATTGAAGCTCAGCCTTTTTATTTTGTCGGCCGTATGGTTTTTTTTCCCCGCTTTTTCAGCGGCGATCAAACCGCGCCCCCCCATTCAGTTGATGTTTCAGGAACGCGCGCTTTCTGAAACGGAAGTTGAAATTACACTGACTGCACGCGTCGGCATCGACTCGGACGCCGTGTCGCTTTCGATCATGCTTCCGCCCGAACTCTTTTTGATAGAGGGTGAGGCGGAATGGGAAGGCCCGATGTCGGCGGGCTCGGAACAAAAAATTACCGTGGTGGTACTTAGCTCCGGGATCGACGGACCCGAAATCGAGGGGAGGGCAAGCATTCGTTTTCCGGGTGCCGCGGTTTTTGAGCAGCGCAATCGTATGGTTTTAAAACAATCGCAATTATCCACACCGGAATCAAAACCCGCGCCGCCGATAAAACGCAAGGGCAATCAGGAGACCGTTATTGAGTTTCGATGAAGCCAAAATAGCGGGCTGCCGCTCACTGGTCTCGTTTGTCATGACGGCCTTTTTGCTTTCCGCCTGCAGCAGCGGCGGGGGTTCGTCCGACCCGACGCCCTCCGTTGGTCTTTCGGTAACACCCGGCAGTAGTACCGTCGTTGCCGGTCAAAGCGGAGTTCAGTTGAGTGCAACCCTGGTTTTAAGCTCCGGGGCGGTAGACGATACGGCAACTTTCACTTGGGCATCTGATGATTCAAGCATCGTTTCCGTGGATGCAAACGGTTTTGCAACCGGGCTCCGCGTCGGTATGGCAAGGATCTCGGCCACTTCGGGCACATCCACGGGCAGTGCGTCCGTTTGGGTGATGAGTCCGAATCCGGGGGCTCAAAACCTTACATTAATGGGGACCGCCCGTTATGAAGATCGGGAATATGATTTGAATGGTTTCACGGGCGAGATAAGGTCTAAAGCCATCCGGAACACCGTGATTGAAGTGGTGGCGATTGACGGATTTCAGGTCATCGGTACAGGCGCGACCGATGCCTCGGGCAAATTTAATCTCACGGCGGACAACAGCAAAAACCAAGGCGGTGTTTACCTTCGTGTGATCAGCCGGACGGATCCGTCGCATACGGAAAAGATCGAAGTCCGCAATAACAGTACCGAGGCGGCATTTTTTGCTTTTGCTTCTCCTGCTCTTGATGACAGTGCCTCCGAAGCTTTTTCAGCAACACAAGACTTGCTTGTGACGACCGACGAGATCGGCGGCGCCTTTAACATTATTGACGTTATGTCCGATGCCAGTGCGCTTGTTCAGGCCACCGGTCTTAGCTGTCCCGAACCCTACCCGACCTGTGTGCCCCCTTTGGCCAAGGTTTACTGGGAGCCGGGCAGTTTGGAAGGGACTTTTTACGACAGTGGTGCGGATGCCATTTCCGTTCTGGGGGGTGGTTTCGGCGGCGACACGGATGAATATGATGATGTCATCCTGGCCCATGAATATGCCCACTTTATCTTGAGCAAGTTTTCACGGGACGATTCGCCCGGGGGTCAGCACGATTTGTTTGACAATACACAGGACATCCGTTTGAGCTGGTCGGAAGGCTGGGCCTCCTTTTTTGCCTTTGCGGTGCTCAAGTCCCCGCTGTATATCGATACCGTGCAGGGCGGCACGCTGATTTCTCTTAATAATGAAGATTATTCAGGGGCATTCAAGTCGGGACCCCCCCTTTCCGCGCTTGCCATCTATACAACGAGCGAGGTTGCCGTCTCCGGAGTCTTGTGGGATGTGATTGACGGCATAAATGGCGGCGAAGCGGAGGAATTGGACTTGAGCTTCAAAGAAGTTTTTCAAACAATCCTGGATTTTCCAACAAACAAACCGACAAGTTTGGAGACCTTTTGGACAACTTTTGAAAGCGCAACCTCGACCGAATCTTTTGCCGACGACCTCCAAAACATTTTACGGGAACGGAAGATCTCGCTGTTTGCGGACTCCGGAGAGGCTGCGGAGTCCGAGCTTGTTGTAAACGGGGCGCGCCAAACACACACGCTTTATCAAAACGGCGCCGATCCCGCCGGAGACCTGGATGCCATTCCTTTTTCTGCGATTTCCGGTACGACTTACATACTGAGAACTTTCAATTTGAACAGCGGCGCGGATACCTTTTTGAGCATTCTCGGCCCTTCTTCAGAACCCATTGCAACAAACGACAATGCGAGCGGCTTGACTTATCCAAGCTGTGGAGTCAATCCCTTGACAGGTCTGAGCACTTGTCCCGCCAACAACACCTCCAATCTTGCCTCCACGCTTACCTTTACAGCGCAACAGACAGGTCCCTTCACCGCCGAAGTCAGGCGTTCGGAAGCTGCGCCGCCCTCGGCGGGGCTGCTGGGCGCCTATGAGATTGAACTGACAAGCCCTTGAGGAACGCCTTGCCTTTTTGCCCCTGACCATGAACAGTTTCAGCATTGATCAATCCACGCATTTCATCGATACCGTTCAGGTTTTGAACACGCTGAATCAGCAAAACATCCATCAACTCAATCGCCCTCAGAAAATCAGTAAAAATATTCTTAAGGAGTTTGAACGGCGCGAGAAGAAAGTAAAAATTATTACAGATGACGGCATGAGTTACATGACGCATATCATCAGCGTCGATAATCGTGAACTGGTAATTCGCCTGCCCGATGCCTTGAAAATCCGCTTTAAGAGTCACTTGCTGCTTGTTTTTCCAAGTGAAGGAAAAGACTACGTCGTGCAGGGCTTTGTGACCAAGGTTTTTTTACCGATTGTCGTACTTTCTTATGTTGACCCCCGCTACGGAAAACGATGGTCGCTTCCTGTCGAGGCACGCGTTCATTTATCTCCTGTTTCAGACGAGATCCTGAAACTATTCATGGAGGAGCAATTAAGGCTGATCCGGCGTTCCGATGTGATTCGTCCAAGTGCGGCATCGAAAACGGCCAACGAGGAAAATAATGTGACTTTGGCGATTGAGGATGTGCTCTGCACCGATGTTGTCCTGGATGAAGACCCTGAGGCGGGTGAAGAGATTATGGTCTATGATTATGAGGAAGCGGAGTCTTTTTACGGCATTTTGTCTCAAAATGCCACACCGGGACGCATCCATGATATCTCTCCTTCGGGCCTTGCGATGCTCGCTGAAAAGGGAGATGCGCTGGGACAAGTGGGCGGATTGGTTTCTCTTGAATTCCACGATTTGTTGTCTGCGGATCCCAATGCTGAAATCCGTATTTTCAAATTGCGCCTGTTTGGCATCGTACGCTACCAGCGGCCTTTTGAATCGGAAGCCGAACAAATCTTCGGTATTAAATTCGTAAAGACCATCCAAGATACACGCTTCTTAAACTTCCTTGAAAAAACAGGATATTCACCGAACGGATGAATTTCTTTTTGCGATTTTTCTGTCCGTTTTTTGTCGCTTTTTTTAAGCAAAATCCCTTAGGTCCCTCCTTCAAATTCTTAAAAATTCGGGATAATATATTGAGCTTTTTCCCGACAATCTGTAAAGTGAGACAGAGCTAAACCCAGACTCGTCTTGCGAATAATCCGCGACCTGCCGCAGCATCTGATGATTGACCGAGGCAGGCCCCGGATCTCTCTTTGATTGGCAAAAATGAAGCCAGACGGCCTGCAGTATCCCATATGAAGGGGTTCATTATGGACTATACCTTTTCGGGAAAACTCATCTTTGTCCTCAAGTTAACTGGGGATGAGTAAATTTAAGAGGGACGTATTCAATGAAAAGCAACATAAAGGTCATTCACATCGCAGATAAGTTTGGTGTTAAAAATTCAAGTGTTCACGGAGTTTCCCGGCTATTTTCCTGGTGGATGCCCCGTTTTGATCGAGATCGATACGATGTGCGTCTAATCGGGTTAAGAAAGCCAGATGAAGCGACTAAAAACTTAAGGGATCAAGGAATTAATATTACCTCACTAAGCAAAGGAAAGTTTGATTTTTCAGTAATTAAAAATATTGTTCAAATTGTGAGGAAGGAAAAAACCGATATTTTGCATTTGCATGGATATGGGGCGACAAACTTTGGGCGGATCGCGTCAAGAATAGCAAAGGTAAAAAATATTGTGCACGAGCACTTCGTCGATCCTAATATGCCGAAATATCAGATTCCATTTGATTGGTTCTTGTCTCCTTACACTAACCTCGGAATGGCGAATTGCACCGCAGTTAAAGAATTCATGGTGAAAAAACGTTTTTTGCCAAAGCAAAAAGTAAGAGTTATATTTAACGGAGTGCCGATCCATGAATTTAAACCGTTAGAAGATGGAATTGTCATGGCGGAAAGAAAGAGATGGGGCATTCCAGAAGGTTATAAGATCGTTGCTACCATAGGAAGGTTGGATGAACAGAAGGGAAATAAATATTTTCTTGATGCTGCTGAAAAATTACTAAAAAAGGGACATAAGGTGAAATTTTTAATAGTGGGGGATGGCCCTTTATTGAATGAACTTCAGGAACAGTGTAATCGATACAATATCGAAAAAGATGTGATTTTCACGGGATATCATGAAAATATTCCTCTAATGCTAAATATGCTTTACATGCTGGTTATTCCTTCTCTTTGGGAGGGGACGACACTTACTGTATTTGAAGCCATGTCAATGAAACTCCCTATTGTCTCGACCTATGTTGACGGACTGGGTGAAGTTCTTCGGCATGAAGACAATGCAATATTAGTTAATCCAATGGACTCTAAAGGTCTTGCCATTGCTATTGAGCGCATACTGAATGATGAACAAAAGGCAGAGCAAATAGCCGCCAAAGCGTATAAAGATAGCTATGATTTTGACATTCAGAGAACCGTGGATCAGCTTCAAAATGTCTATGACGAACTGATGAATTAAACGGTTCATTCTATGTGAAGCGAGAGACGCAAGTAACTTACTATGACTAAGAAAACCGTTCTCAAAGCTGTTGTCTCTATAACTGCGATATTGATTATAGTTAAGACCATTTCCGGCGAATCTATAACAAATTATAATTTAAAGCTAAGTTTTTCATACCTTGCCTCTGTTTTCTTGGTGTCCTTGGTCAATATGGGAATAATAACCTATAAGTGGCAGTTAATTATTCATAGTAACAAGGTTGCAATCGGTTTTTTTAACCTTGTAAAGGTATATTACATCAGTAATTTTTTTGCTCAGGTTACACCAATAATTGTGGGTGATTCAATGAGGGCTTATCATTTATCCAAATATACCCAAGAGAAAATGAATTCTATCGGGTCAGTGTTATGGGTCAGATTGACGGGCTTCCTGGCACAAATGATACTAATTTTAATATCACTGCCTTTTGTTGTCGCTCTTGGTTATAAGTTTATTCTTACGGTTGCCTTTCTGATTGTTAGTGTGTTTATTCTGCTTGCCATTATCATCATGAATCCGAGTGAAGTAGCTTCCCTTATTTTAAAATTGAGTCGACTTCATAAAAAGCTCCATTTTCTTCATTATTTGGAGAAGTTTTCAGTGCATATGATGGAGTATTCGCGTAATAAAAAGTTCTTTTTTATTGTTTTGCTTTTATCAATTTTAGATCATCTGACCAGGATAGTCGCATGTTATTTGATTTCCCTGTCTATTGGTTTTAATCTTAACTTTTTTTATTTTTTAATATTTACGCCAATCGCCATGATGGTACAAATGGTCCCTATTTCTTTAGGCGGCACGGGAATAAGAGAAGGAACTTATATGATCTTATTTACAAAAGTGGGGCTGTCAAGTGTAGAGGCTCTGGTATTGTCAATTTTTACTTATATTATGACGATCATCACGACTTTGCCTGGTCTGTATTTTTTTCTTGCAGGCACAAAAAGTGGTTCTAAAATAGCAGAAATAAAATATCAGAGCGATTGAATATAGGTCGATTCCATTAAAAAGAGGGAGGATTTTTAAGTATACCGGCGATTGTCATAATTCGCTATTTTGATTGTCTGAACATAGCGATTAACCGAGTGGTCGCTTATTGCCTTTATATAAGCCTTGCTTCATGACTATAAATTAGATACGAATAAATACAAGGTAGCAGTTTTATAAAAATAATAAATGGTGTCTATGTTTAATTACCGATTTAATAGTTTTCACCAAATTCTCTATTTAAGGAGTATTATGAAAAAACTGAGTGAATTTTTCTTGATTTTTAGGTCTTATTTTCTCTTGTTTCTCGCTGCATTCATCTTGTCTGGATTGACAGTTAACCCTAGTTTGGCAGGTGCGTTGGATAAAACAGGCACACTATGGAGTCCCCACATAGAGTGGAATTTTGAAAATCCGACGTATTCGGGTAACCCCTTTGATTTAATTGCTTCTGCGACTTTTACCCACACGGCAAGTGGTGCCACGCACACCACCGAGATGTTTTATGATAATGCCAATACGTGGAAATTCCGATTTACAGCAACTAAAACCGGCGCATGGTCTTTCACAACTTCGAGCAACGATCCCGATCTTGATGGCAAGAGCGGCACCGTGACCATCACATCCAATCCTAATACGGAGATCAAGGGATTTCTTCAATCACATGGCAATAAATTCGCAAGGCAAATTGGAGAAAATGGTGAATTAGAAGGATTTTTATTCAACGTTTATATGGATAATAACGCCTTTCCCCATAACGGGAATCTTGCTCTCTACTCGGATGTGAATTTCATTAATGCATACATTCAGGATGCACAACAATACGGGTTCAATACCATATTTTTACCTGTGAATAACGAGTGGTTTAAGCTTGGAGCAAATCGATATACTGACCACAGTAGCGAAAATCCCGATATTCAGACATTTGAGATACTGGAACAGATTATTACAACCGCTCACAGTCAAGGTGTTAATTTTCACATGTGGGCTTGGGGAGACGAAAGTCGTAAATGGACCCCCATCGGTGTCGGCGGAATAAATGGAATACCGGATAGAAGACTTCAAAGATATATTGCAGCTCGTCTTGGTCCATTACCCGGATGG
>JALUVJ010000190.1 GCA_027020665.1 Nitrospira sp. | reverse complement strand
CAAGCAGGTGGATAATCACCTCGGAATCGGTATCCGAAGCAAAAACACAGCCCTCCGCTTCAAGATTTTTTTTCAATGAAAGATAGTTTTCGATGATGCCGTTATGCACCATCACAAGCGACCCGGCCCGATGGGGATGGGCGTTGTCCTCAGAAGGTTTGCCGTGTGTGGCCCAACGGGTATGGCCAATGCCCGCAACCCCGTCGGAGGGCCTCGGCGGCAAAATAGCTTCAAGGGAGGAAAGCTTGCCCACGGATCGTTTAAGCTGTAGCTCTCCCTCTAAAAAATAGGCAATACCCGCAGAATCGTACCCCCGGTATTCCAAGCGCCTGAGACCATCCACAATACGAGAAACCACATCTCTCGGACCGATGTAACCGATTATTCCACACATCGAGACTTCCCTCCGACATCACCACGTTCAGGATCCCACTTATTTTTTCGCATTTTTCTTTTTTACCCAATCGGTCTTATTGGTTTGTTTAACACGGGAAACCGCAAGTGCATCCGCGGGCACATCTTTTGTGACCGTTGTGCCCGCCGCAACCCATCCCCCCTTGCCCACCCGCACGGGGGCAACCAACTGTGTATCACTTCCGATAAAAACATCGTCTTCGACAATCGTCTGAAACTTATTCAGGCCATCGTAATTACAGGTAATGGTTCCGGCACCGATATTCACGCCACGCCCTATTGTAGCATCTCCCAAGTAAGTCAGGTGACTGGCCTTTGATCCCTCACCCAAGACACTCTTTTTTACTTCGACAAAATTACCCACCTTGGCTTTTTTACAAATCACCGCATCCGGACGCAAATGCGCAAAAGGGCCGATTACCGCATGAGATTCAACCACGGCTTTTTCAATAACGCACTGGTCTTTAATCACAACATCATCACCGATTTTACTGTCTAAAATTCTTGAGGAATAAATCACGACGCCTTCACCAATCTCGGTATGGCCCTGCAAACAAACCCCCGGATAAAGCACCGTATCTGCACCGATCTTCACCGTACACTCAATCCGCACACGGGAAGGATCAATCAAACTTACGCCTTCAGCCATCCATTTGTCGTTGATGCGCCGAGACATGAGCGCTGCGACCGCCGCCAAATCCGCACGACTGTTTACACCAATGACTTCCTCCGGATCGGCTTCGCGCCCCATTAAACGCAAACCTTCTGAAACCGCAATGCCGATGATATCGGTTAAATAATATTCACCTTGTTTATTGTCGGGTTGAATTTGATCCAAGGCACGAAAAAGAAAATCCGCATCGCAAAGATAAACCCCCGTATTGACTTCTTTAACCGCACGCTCTTTTGCGCTGGCATCTTTCTCTTCCACGATGCAATCAATTGCGCCGTTTTCACGCCGAATCACACGACCGTAGCCTTTTGGATTTTCAAGCGATACCGTGAGAAGGCCAAGGACGGCACCCGCTTCTTCATAATCCTTCAAAAATTGCTCAATCGTTTTTTTGCAAAGCAGAGGCGTATCGCCGTTTAAAATCAGGACCGGACCGGAATACCCCCTCAAGGCGTTTTTGGCTTGCAACACGGCATCACCCGTACCACGCGGCGGATCTTGCAGCAAAGGGATCAGGCCGGCTTCCGACACGATCTTTGAGACGGCCTCTGCCTGATGCCCCACAATCACAAATGATTTTTCAAAGTGCAGGGATTTGACAAGCGCCATCACGTGCCCCAACATCGGCATGCCCGCCAAAGGATGCAGCACTTTGGCCAAACGCGATTTCATGCGCGTGCCTTTTCCCGCCGCCAATATAATTGCCGCACACCGATTCAAGCACTGCCCTCCTCAATCTTCTTGGGTCGCTGACTTTCATTTACTTTTAAATCCGGCCGATAAAGTCCGACGGAAAAAACAATTTTCATGCCTTCCTCTACGGTCAGGGTCAAAGGAACCACATCTTCCTCAGGCACAAGAATCAAAAAACCTGAAATCGGATTCGGCACGGTGGGTACAAAAATACTTAAAGCCTTCCCCTTGGAAACGCGCTCAATCGTACGGTCCATCTCGGCCGTCACAAAACCGTAGGTAAAAAGCCCGCGGCGAGGATATTCGAGCAAGACCACGCGGGTGAAGTTTTTATCTTCACCGGCCTGTATTGAAACCGTATCCACGACGGATTTCACCATCGAATACACATTTTTTACCAACGGCACCGAATGAAGCAGCTTTTCCCAGAGATTAAAAAGTTTGCGTCCGAAAATATTGGTCGTAAAAAGCCCCGCAAAAAAAATCAGAGACAGGAGCAACAAGATCCCAAAACCGGGGACATAATAAAGCCCTTCCCGTTTCATCAGGTTTCCCAAAACCCCCTCCATCGTCACGAGCAGGGTTTTCAGAATCAGATAAGTGCCCCACATGGGCACAATCACCAAGACCCCCGTAATAAAATAACGGCGAACGCGCATCTTGTGCCCCGTTTTCTGTTCTTTCGGGTCCGACTTCTTTTGAGCGGGTTTTGACATTGTTTAAACTTTTATCGGAAACGGTTACAAACTCAAAGACCGAGCAGCCGTTTGGCATTATCCAGCAGGATTTTTTGTCGCACTTCATCTTTGAATCCCGCCTTTTCAAAATCAGCGATCCACCGCTCCGGTGTCAGAAACGGATAATCCGAACCAAAGAGAACCCGATCCTGGAGCAGGGTATTGGCATAACGCACTAAAGCAGGCGGAAAATATTTGGGCGACCACCCCGAAAGATCAATATAAACATTGGTTTTGTGGACGGCCAGAGCAAGCATTTCTTCCTGCCAGGGCCAGGAAGGATGCGCACCGATAATCGTCAAATCGGGGAAGTCCGCTGCAACATCATCAATGTAAGGAATCGGACGCGCATATTTCAACTTAAGCCCGTTCCCGCCCGGGACGCCCGCGCCCACGCCCGTCGTGCCCGTATGCACAAGCAAGGGGATTTTCAGCGCAGAACAGCTTTCCCAAAGCGGATAAAAACGGCGGTCATTCAAATAAAAGACCTGAGCAATCGGGTGAAGCTTCAATCCGCGCAGTCCCAAAGTTTTGACAGCACGGGTCAATTCATCCACCGCGATTTTCCCCTTCCAAGGATCGACACTTGCAAAACCGATGAAAGACTCCGGGTATTTTCGAACGGCGGCGGCCACATAGTCATTCGTCACGGGAGGCAGCCCGGATTGCGTCTCGGTATCCCAGGCCAAGAGCACACCCAACATGTCGGCGTCACGGTAATAATGCGCCATTTCTTTCAAGCTAACCACGGCATCTTCTTTGTGAAAATAAGTGAGGGCATCTTTGAGATATTTACCCCCGGCATCCACAAGATATTCCTTCGTACCCGGATGCACATGCATGTCAATCGCAATCATCAGTTTATTCCCATGATGTAAACCTTAAATCTAAGGGAGATATCACGGTTCAGCTTAGCCGAATTTCACGTCGCGGCAAAGCGCGAGGCGCGCAGAAGCCGGAGCGTATGTCCATACGTGATACTTTGAACACCGAAGAAATTTCAACACGGAGTAAAAAACCGGGAAAACGAACCGCAGCTAAAAAGCAAAAGCGACATAGATTCCCAAGGCCGTCTGATCCAAAAGACGTAACTCGGCACCTACTTCGGTTTTTTGATCCATTTTCATTAAAAGCCCCACAAAGGCCCCAAAGCTATTATCTTCCAAAAACGCGTTTCCGCCACTGTTTTCAATCTCAAGCCCGGAAAAAACCAAGCCGCCGTAGGTCGTCAAAATCGAGCGGCTGCCGGAAGACGCCATGCCGCCGCCATCCAGATAGACTCCCAAGGCAAAATCATATTCATTAAAAGAAGCGCGTCCACCGCCATCGGTATCCGCCCGCACTTGAAGCATTTGCGCCACAGAGCCGATTTTTAAATTCATATCGTCCAGTGAGGCCCAAGTCACTTTTGTTCCAAAACCAAAGGCAGGACCCGCATCGGAATCCTTTCCGTTAAGTTCAAAACGCCCGAAACCGGCACGATAAAGAAAATCAACCCGCTCCGACATGCCCACCTGACCTTTTGCCAGCACCGTCATGCTTTCGGTGTCTCGCAAATTTTCGAGGTCCCGGTCAATCATAAAATTAAGCTCCAGCCCCACCGTGGATTGATCCGTGCCCGCCGTAGCTCCCGGCACTCCAATCGGCGCAGCCGATACAGGTGCTTTAAACATTAAAAGAAAACTCAAAAAACTCATGCCCGTGAACAATGCAAATCTCATCTTCATCCTCCCCAAAATAGACTTAATAAAACCGCAGAAAATTAACACATTGAAGCACACTGCCGCAAGCCAAAGACCTCCCTCAAAACCGGTGACTGCTCTTGGGGGAACCCCTTAAGTCGCCTGAAAGGCAAGGCCCGAGACAATTTTTCGACCGAGGCATGTTTCTAGCTTTTATCCCGCTCCATTCCTTCGAGGCCTTCGAGGGCAGTTTGCAGCCGTCGATGGCGAACATTTCTTTGCCGATTAAGCCCATCTCATCGCAAATGAACAAGACGTTTCGAAACAGCGGAGTGATTTCTTTGTCCATGCTGGAGATAAAGTCGGCGATGGCGGTGTAGTGCGGCACGGTATCGGCAAAGAGGACGATCTTTAAAAGAATGGCGGGATCGAAGGCCGGCGCGCCGTTTTCGTCGTTTTTGCAGCGGTCTAAAAAGATGAACAGGTCCAGTTCGTTCTCGACAATGTGGTTTAGGGCATATTCAAAGGTGCCGGGCAGGATTTGCTCGTCAAAATAGACTTCAAAAGAAAAAAGAACAGCTTTTTTAGGGTTTTCCTACAGGCTCAACGTTGAAATAAGCCGCACGTCTTTTTGCATCGGCTTGATTTTTTTCTTAGGCTTCTACGGGCTAATAGCATCCACCCTGCGAGCTATCTCCAAATATTCCAGCCTGTGTCAAAAACTCAGCGATCTTACCTACTCCTCCCACAATTTTTGCAATAGATTGAAGGGTATTTTGTGCGCCACCGGACTGAACAGTTCCTTGTGGTGTTATGTTCATTTGAAAGTTTGCAGTTGGCATAGGGATATTAAATTGCGATTGAGGACGGAGCAATTGCTGCCCGTATACCAAGCCGGTGAATGGATTATGCATATCGGCACGGCCCGTACAAACATTCACCCATAAGGCCAACGAGATGTTTGTGTACCCTGAAAATGGGTTTCCCAGTGAGTATGGAACAGGTATTGACACATATCCCATTGAGTTTCTTACGTTGAGCACAAAGTTATTGATCTCATGTGGAGGTAAATTAGGAATATCAAAGAGCTGTCCTCCGAAGTTCAAATGCCACTCACACTGCGTTAAGACCTCACAAATACGTCCGCTCAACTGGAAGAAAGTAACCACCTCAAAACTTTCAGGAGGAAAGGCAAAAACAAACTGGGGGGGATTTATTTGATCCCATTGAACCGTTCCTCCATTCCAACATTCAAATAAGGTAACCATAAAGCCCCTCTTCACTCGGTAAGATTAGAACCTAAGGAGTCTGTAGGAAACCCCCAAAATTTTTCAAAACATCGAAAAACAGGGGTACCAAAATGATTACAGGCCATCCTCGGCGGTCGAATTTTTTGTATATTTTTTCTCTGCCAAAGTAATTAAGTCAAAAACCTGTCTTTGTAGGATTAGGACATTATCAAAAGCCTTTTCCCGTTCGGGGTTGGCCCCATAATACCTCAATATGAGGATTATAGATAGGCACATTCCGGCTCTTTCACTGGGTACAGACCCGCCGCCTCATGGTATACCGACCTGTCTTTCGCATTGATTCCCAATTGTTCCATGACACTCTGGATATATTGCTGACCGCCCACCGCAACACCCTCGCTGCACACGCCCTGACGCTGGTACTCCTTGCGACTCAGCACCTCCTCGACCCATTGAAGGTGATAAGCCTGCAGTCGCATGTAATCCTTTAGGCCCAATAATGAGGCCAGAGTGCCCCTGTCGATGATGCGGTAACGCTTCGGAGGCGATTGGATCTTGTTGTAACCCCCATGCCTCCACTCGCCGGGATGGGCGACAATACCCGCCACCGGTCTCGATCACGCGAAAACTTCAAAAGAAATTCCCGTTTATGGCAGCAGTGTGTGATATGCCAGACGTGCTCCGGCATGAAAGGGCGGCTTGCTCGCGGCATATCACTTCTTCCTCAAGTGGTTATCGGCTGCAGAATAGCCCATTTAAGGCCCATAATCACCTGAATATGGACAAATTATTCTATTCTTTCTTAAGTTACCGCGGTACGACCCTTTATGTTTTTCTGATACTGGAAGTCCGAAAATTGCATGCCCCCCCGATACGCCGGGTTGCCGGGATGATCAGCTGCCTGTTACCAATGTGGGGCCGGTAACACATCGATAGTCTGCATCGAAGAGGTCATAGCTTGCGGGAATCGATGCATCCTCGACAATCTCGGCGATATCGTTCAACAGGCCATCGGCAGGTGTCTTGTTTACATTGAAGAGTACCGCAACATTGATTTCCGTGTTGACGTCCGTCAGGTCGGGATAGAAATACTTGGACACCCGGGCCGCAGCAGGAATTTTATCTCTATTATTTCTTAAACCGGTTTTGGTGACATACTCGTATGCCTGTCTATTTTTTACTGCATCCCAACCCAGAACCCGGCTTCCTTTATTTATCTCCGCCGGGAAAAAATCAGGGTTATTCATGACCTTGACGGTAGCGGAATCCAGCAAACGGCGTTCTGGAACAAGCGGTTGGGATATGCTGTTACGCGTATCCAGGCCACAGAGTATTCTTGCCATGTCATAAGCATTGGCAGCCCAGCCACCGGTGGCAAGACCGAGAAGACCGGGTGGGGGTGCAGGCGGTGTTGTCGGCTCGGTTTGATCAGTGCCGCTGTCATAGAAGTAGCTCACGGCGTCATGGACCGTGAAGGTAGAGGAATGCACGATGTCTGTCAGCCCCAGGGGTTTGAACACATTATCCTGAATGTAGTCGTAGTAGGATTGTCCGCTTTGCTCACTGATGAGCATGCCGAGCAGACCGAAGCCATGGTTCGAATATCTCCGAGACGAACCCGCCATAAAACGAAGCGGGACGAATCTAACGCTATTCCTGACGCTGGCTCCAGCCAACATGGCCGCATGCAACTGTGCATAGGAGAGCGGATCGTTTTCGTTGAGATTCCAGTAGCTGCGTGCTGACATTGTATTCCCGTTTTGCAAATAACCGGCCGTGTGGGAAAAGGCATGCCAGACCCGGATCCGACTCGCCCAATCCAATATTTCCTCGACATTGGCCCGGTTATCCCCTTGCGTGAGGTATGATGGTTTTGATGATACGTCAAGCGTTTCACCGGGACCGTTCAGCCTTGCCGGTGCTTCGGCCAGCGCTTCAAGGTGGATGCCGATATCGTTCAGCGCTCCATTCGACGCAGATATGAACCACGGTGTTTCGGTCCCACCTGCATTCCCCCAGACTGCTGTTATCTGGCTGCTGTAGAGCGGTTGGTCGAGTGCGATGTTACCCGAATCGACGAATTGCAGGGCACCGACGGCCGTGATCACCTTGCTGACACTGCCGATACGGGTACGGTGCCAGGGTTGCATCGCCACCTGATTTTCCTTGTCAGCCCAGCCGTATCCTTTCCAGAGCACCAGGCGGCCATTTTTGGTCACCGCCACGGTGGCACCGGGGATGTTGTTGTCTTCCAGGTATTTCAGCACCTGGACATCGATATCACTCCCCAGGGCCGAAGCCTGTTTACCCGCAGTCTGTGGTGGTTTTGAATTACCGCCACAGGCACTCAGCATCAGGAATATGGACACGGGGATCAGAAGCTTGCCAATGGATCGTAGCGTCTTGCCTTGCATGGCTGTCCTCCTTTGGTTTGTCATTTCAGATATATTTCACTGACTCTAAAAAAGCGCATATATTGACTGAGTCCGATTCCAAAAGAAAAATAGACCCAATGTCGGCCACTGTCAATCTTCATAATGCAAAAAACCCAAACAGCATCTGCGCCCGGCTCGGATGTTTTTCCGGTTTCCCTGAAAACCTTTATTTGCAGCAGCGACAGCAGCAGCGACCGCGCTGGCCGATTTTAAGGTTTCATGATATGCTCAATGACATCAAACTTAGTTCTTAAGTAAACGACTTGAATCGGGTAAAAAGCAACCGTGAACAAGCACATCATTCAAAAAACCCCGCATAAACCCCTAAGGGAAAATCCATGAGTGATCAACATGCACTGCAACAAAAATCAAGCGCCATACAACCGGATCTGGATTGGAGCCAGATACAAGAAACAGTCATGATGCTGAATTTGGCCGTCGCACAAATTGATCGCGCGATGAATGAAGGCGGCGACTCCGTCAGCGCCCTCACCAATTCTTTTACGTCCATGGCCGGCAGCGCCTCCGTCATTGCCGAAGCCGGAGCAGGATTGCCCGATAATGAAGCCAAAACCGCCATTATGAACAACAGCCATGCGATTTCCGCACAGATGCAATCTGCGATTGTGGCTTTTCAATTTTATGACAAGCTCAGCCAACGCCTGAACCACGTATGTAACAGCCTAGGTTCCTTATCCGAATTGATTGGTGATGCGAACCGCTTATTCAGTCCCTATGAATGGCGCGGTCTGCAACAAAAGATTCGCTCAAAATACCCCACGGAAGCCGACAAACGGATGTTCGACGCCCTCTTGGCTGGGGCCTCGGTAGAAGAAGTCCTGAATGCTTCGGAGACCGAAAGCGAACAAGAAGACGATATCGAATTGTTTTAAAACTCAGGAAAGAAAAATACTGGCGGTCCCAACGGGGTTCGAACCCGTGTTTTCGGCGTGAGAGGCCAATGTCCTGGACCACTAGACGATGGGACCGTCAAGATAAAAATAGCTATGCTGTAATTGTGACTTCATAAGAAAGATGGTTGTCCGCAGCAAACTTCCAGCCGTAACGCAATTCAAAATCAATCACGCTCGTGCCCGGCTTCATACCGACAAATTCAAAATAATGCATGCCGGAATCGGTCACCCGAATGTTGCGTGTCCGTTCATATTCGTCGCTGAGCATGCGGAGTGCGGTCGTATCATAGGTCGGCACCCAACGGTGCCCCTTTGTGCGGTCTTCCCAAACCTTGATTTGGAAAGATTCTCCCGCCTTTGCAGTGATTTTAATCGCTTCGCTTTTCCCCGTCGTCATCACAACTCCCCTAAAAAAGACTGAAAATACTCTAATTGAACAAGGATTTTTTGTCAATACAGCGTGCTGCCGCAACAAAACATGTATCTCATCCTCAGCCTTGCACATATTCACACAACTCCAGAATATTCCCCTCGGGATCATAAAAATAAACCAGACGTTTACGCAATCCTCCGGAATAGCGCACTTGTTTTTTTGAAGCCTGCCGCACGGCACCGAAAAAGCGAATGCCTTTTTTTTTGAGTTTCCCCACCCAGCGATCAATCTCACTCACCCGAAAAGCAATGTGACGCATGCCGAAGGTATTCGGGATATCCAGCCCTTTCACCGTCATTCCCGACGGCGAAAGATAGTGAATCAATTCGATGCGCGGCCCCGATGCAAGTTCGAGATAAACAACCTCCGCCTTCACGCCTTTTAAACCCACAACGGCCTCAACCCAGTCTCCACTGATCGTCACTTCTTTCGCACGCTTCAAACCGAGGGCCTGCTCATAAAACGTAAGCATGACTTCCAGATCATGCACAACAATATTAACGTGGTCGATTTGTTTAATCATGGCTTTTCCACGCCCAAATATGCCCATACAGAAAGAGAGGGTTTATCATTTATAAATCTCACAATTTATTTATGAAAACGGTGATAAGATGAACGCTTTCCCTTGTATAACCCGAAACATCTACGTTTATCAACGGCTCCAAAATCGGATCGCTCGTTTTCTCAATTTCTCTTGACACAAAATAGGTGATTCGCTACCATCGCGACCAGGAAATAAGATGAAAATCAGCATTGCTTCAGATCACGCCGGCTTCGAATGTAAAAGTCGAATACTTCAATATCTTTCCGAAAATCAGGTCGAAACCATCGATCTTGGAACAGACGGTGCGCTCTCTGTGGATTATCCCGACTACGCCGTCAAGGTCGCGAATTTGGTCTCTGAGGGCCTCATCGACCGGGGAATTTTGATTTGCGGCACCGGCATCGGCATGTCCATTGTAGCGAATAAATTTCCGGGGGTACGGGCAGCACTCTGCCACAATACGGAAACGGCGAAAGTCGGCCGCGGGCATAACGATGCGAATATTCTGGTCTTGGGCGCACGGGGACTCGCCCCGGATCTCGCCCTGTCGATTGTGGCGGTCTGGCTGAAAACGCCCTTCGACGGCGGCCGGCATCAAAGACGGCTGGACAAACTTCAAGAAATTGAGCAATCCCTGAAAAACGGCACAATCCTCGCTGCAAAATCAAACGAGTAAGCCCCTAACCCCCGATAAGGACATCAAAGTGGAAAAAGGCATCAGCTTAAAAACATTCGATCCCGCCCTTGAAACTGCCATCGCACAAGAAACCGAACGTGAAGATAAAAAAATTGTCTTAATCGCCTCGGAAAATGTCGTCAGCCGGGCGGTGCAGGAAGCGCAAGGCTCACTGCTCACCAACAAATATGCCGAAGGGTATCCGGGGAAGCGTTACTACGGCGGATGCGAATATGTGGATATCATAGAAACCCTGGCCATTGATCGCGCCAAGGCAATTTTTGGAGCGGAACACGTGAATGTGCAACCCCACTCCGGATCACAGGCCAACATGGGGGTTTATTTTTCCGTGCTCAAGCCGGGCGATAAAATCATGGGCATGAGTCTCGCACACGGCGGACATCTCACGCACGGCTTCAAAGTTAATTTCTCCGGAAAACTTTACGAGACGGTTTCTTACGGGGTTGAAAAAGAAACGGGTCGTATCAATTACGATGCCACCGCCGAACAAGCCGAAACAGAGCGCCCCAAAATGATCGTGGTCGGCGCTTCAGCCTATTCCCGGACGCTCGATTTCAAAAGGTTTCGCGAAATGGCCGACCGCGTCGGTGCTTATTTAATGGTTGATATGGCCCACATTGCAGGACTCGTCGCGGCAAAGGTACATCCTTCTCCGGTGCCCTACGCCGACTTTGTGACAACAACCACACACAAAACTCTGCGCGGCCCGCGCGGCGGCATGATTCTCTGTAAAGCACCCTTTGCTAAAGGGGTCGATAAATCTGTTTTTCCGGGAATTCAGGGCGGGCCTTTAATGCATGTCATCGCCGCAAAAGCCGTTGCCTTTAAAGAAGCCCTTTCCAATGCCTTTGTTCGCTACCAGCAACAGATTGTAAAAAACGCCGCCGCCCTGGCCGGAGCCCTCATTTCCAAGGGCTATCAAATTGTTTCAGGCGGCACCGATACCCATCTCATGCTCGTCGATCTCACAGAACAGGGCATCACGGGCAAGGAAGCCGATGAAGCCTTAGATACTGCGGGCATCACGGTCAATAAAAATGCCGTGCCGTTCGATCAACGCCCCCCGGTGCATGCTAGCGGAATTCGGCTCGGCACCCCCATTGTCACCACACGCGGCATGCAGGAAAATGAAATGGCCGAAATCGCAACTTTAATCGACACCGTCCTTAAAAATCGGGAAGAGACCTCCATCTTAAAACAAGTGCGAACCCAAGCGGAAGCCCTCTGCAAACGCTTCCCTTTTACACGATAGGATATTATTCCCCGTGCAGTGCCCTTTTTGCAGCAGCCTCGAAGATAAAGTCGTTGATTCTCGTTTGAGTAAAGAAGGTGAGGTCATCCGGCGCAGACGCGAGTGCCTGCAATGCCGGCGGCGTTTTACCACCTACGAGCGCATCGAAGAAAACCTGCCCATGCTGGTCAAAAAAGACGGACGGCGCGAACCTTTCGACCGACAAAAAATTTTTTCAGGACTCACCAAAGCCTGTGAAAAACGACCCGTGAGCATTGACCAATTGGACGCTGTCGTCACGCGCATCGAAAAAGCCATTCAGGAACGCGGAGTGAACGAAGTTGAAAGCCGCATTGTCGGGGAAGAGGTTATGCGGCAACTGCACGCCCTGGATCAGGTCGCTTATGTGCGTTTTGCTTCGGTCTACCGGGAATTCAAAGACGTGAATCAGTTCATGGCCGAGCTAAAAAATCTGCTGGATGATTCCGGGCAAGAAAAACAGACCGCTCGCACCCGCCCGCCCTTCAAGAAATAGCATCACGATTTAATCGCCGAAAGGGCCTTTTGCGCCGCTTCCTGTTCCGCGACTTTTTTGCTTTTTCCAAAGCCGGTACCACAAAGACGCCCGTCCACGAAAACCCCGACTTTAAACTGTTTTTCATGATCCGGCCCCGTCTCATTCATCACCCGATAGGCCGGCAATGAAGCAAACTGTTTTTGGGAATATTCCTGAAGCGCCGTCTTGTAATCAAAAAGCACTTCGCCCTGCTGCAAGGTCTGCATCGCCTCACTAAAAAGTAACAGAATCACCCGGCGTGCTTCAGCAAGTCCGTGATCCGCACCCGCATCAAGATAAATGGCCGCGATCAAGGCTTCTAAGGCATCAGAGAGCAGCGAAGGTTTTTCCTGCCCCTCACTCTGAATCTCGCCTTTTCCTAAAAAAAGGTAGGCACCCAGATCAACCTTTCTCGCAACATCCGCCAAAACCTCTTCACTCACCATCTTGGCCTTCATTTTGGAAAGATCCCCCTCCGGCAAGTCGGGAAAACCCTCGACCAAAGCCTGACACATGACCAAATCCAGCACCGCATCCCCTAAAAACTCGAAACGCTCATTGTCTTTGCAGTCTTTTTCTTTTGTTTCATTCACATAGGATTTATGCGTCAAGGCCTGACGCAGCAAACGGGGCTGACGAAAGACATAAGAAAGCGCAGACTCAAGAAAAGAAAGGGGCTTAGGATTCATGACATGAGGTGGGGCAAATTAAGGCGTAAATTTCTGAAAACAGAGCGCCGCGTTGGTCCCGCCGAAACCGAAAGAATTGGAAAGAACGGTGGAGACATTTCGCTTGGCCGCTTTCAGGGGTGTGTAGTCCAGATCGCATAAGGGATCGGGATTGTCGAGATTAATCGTGGGAGGCACAAGCTGATCCCGAATCGCCAAAATCGAGAAGATCGCCTCAATACCGCCCGCCGCACCTAAGAGATGACCCGTCATCGATTTGGTGCCGCTAATCGCAAGTGTTAAGGCATGGTCACCAAAAACGGTTTTAATCGCGCCGGTTTCAATGGCATCCGCCATTGTAGAGGTCGCGTGCGCATTAATATGGTCCACTTGATCCGCCGGAATCCCGGCATCTTTCAAAGCCAGATTCATACAACGCACGGCCCCTTCCCCGCCTTCGGGCGGTGCCGTCATGTGGTAGGCATCGGCGGTCATGCCGTAACCTGTCACTTCAGCATAAATACGCGCACCGCGCGCTTCAGCGGATTGTAAAGACTCAAGCATGACAACACCTGCGCCTTCCCCCATCACAAAGCCGTCCCGGTCTTTATCAAAAGGTCGACTGGCGATTTTTGGGGCGTCGTTTCTGAGTGACAGCGCGCGAGATGCCGCAAAACCCGCCATGCCGAGCGGCGAAATCGCTGCTTCTGCGCCACCCGCCAACATGGCGTCGGCTTCTCCGCGCTGTATGATGCGGAAGGCATCTCCAATGCAATGATTCCCTGTTGCACAGGCGCTCACTGCGCAGGAATTGGGCCCTTTGGCCCCCAATGCAATCGCAATCTGTCCTGAAGCAAGATTGATGATCGACATGGGAATAAAAAAAGGCGTCACACGCTTCGGCCCTTTTTCAAGCAAAACGGTATGCCATTTTTCAATGGCCTGCAAACCGCCAATGCCTGAACCGACATAGGTCCCCAAACGTTCCGCGTTTTCAGGCGTCACCTTGAAATAAGCATCCTCCACCGCCATTCGCGCAGCAGCAACCGCAAAATGAATGAAGGTATCCATTTTTTTGATTTCTTTGGTGTTAATAAAATCAGTTGCTTTGAAGCCCTTCAGTTCTCCGGCAATCTGGCAAGGGTAGTCCGTCACGTCAAAATGTGTAATCCGGTCAATCCCGGATTGCCCCGCACAGAGCGCCTTCCAGGAATGATCCACAGAAAGCCCGAGCGGAGAAAGCATGCCCAAACCCGTTACAACAACACGTCTTCTGCGAAGGGTTCGGGGGGCCTCGTCTTTAAAATAATCCATAGGGCTTAAATTTTGTCCTGTATATAATCGATGGCACTTTGAACGGTAAGGATTTTTTCGGCATCTTCATCTTGAATCTCAATATTAAAGGCCTCTTCAAACGCCATGACAAGCTCAACGGTATCCAGAGAATCCGCACCCAGATCCTCCACAAAAGATGCACCGGAGACGACTTCAGCCGCTTCAACACCGAGTTGCTCAGAAATAATTTTTTTGACCTGCTCTTCTATCGCCAATGTCCTGTTCCTCCTCAAAAATTGGTTATTGAAATCCGACAGCCCTTTTCTTTAGGAAAAAGCCTGCCGCTTAAAATTCGTGACGATTACCCCCCCATGTACATGCCCCCGTTCACATGCAAAACCTGTCCTGTGATATAAGCTGCCCGCTCTGATGCAAAAAAACTGACTGCATCCGCAATATCCGTAGGCGCGCCCAGCCGTCCTTGCGGGATTTGTTTTTTTAAGTCGTTTTGAACGGCCTCCGGCAATGCGGCAGTCATCGCCGTTTCGATAAAACCCGGTGCAACTGCGTTCACGGTGATCCCCCGTGCCGCATATTCTCTTGCCGCGGTTTTTGTTAATCCGATCACTGCGGCCTTTGAGGCCGCATAGTTGGCCTGCCCGACATTTCCGATCACCCCGACAATGGATGAAATATTGACGACTCTCCCGTAACGCTGTTTAGACATCATCGGAAGCACGGCTTTCATACAATGAAATACACCTTTCAGATTCACCGAAAGCACCGCGTCCCAATCGGCATCTTTCATACGCATGAGCAGCGTGTCTCGGGTAATGCCTGCATTATTCACCAAAATATCGATCTTCCCATATTTGGAGCGGATATCATCCGCCATCTGTTTGACCGAGTCGGCATCGGCGACATTCACTTCCGCAGCCGTCGCCTCACCCCCCTGCCCGGCCAATTCAGAAGCCGTTTTTTCAGCGCCGGAACGATTCAGATCGGAGACTATCACAGTCCCCCCAAGCGCCGCAAGCGCCTCACAGACGGCTTTACCGATGCCTTGGCCGCCTCCTGTCACCAGAGCAATTTTGCCTTTCATCTCCAAACCGATGCTCTCCTATTTATGATCTTTTTACGCAGTTATTTTTAAAAGTGACAACACCTTTTCGACCCCTTCGGGATCTTCGACAGGCATAACCTTCGCACGACGATCAATGCGTTTAAGCAGGCCGGAAAGTACGCGCCCCGGACCCACTTCAATAAATTGATCCACCCCGGCATCCTGCATCCGGGCTATCGTCTCCTCCCAAAGCAAGGGAGAAGAAAGTTGATCCACCAATCCCGCTTTCGCGGCTTTCCAGTTGTCAATCGCTTCTGCCGCCAAATTGTTAATGAGCGGCTTTTGAAGATTCGCACCCTTGATTTTTTCCAATTCGGCTGAAAGACGCAGACAGGCTTCGCGCATTAAAAGAGAATGGGAAGGCACACTCACGGCAAGTTGAATCGCCCGTTTCGCCCCTTTTTCCGTCGCCAAGGCCATCGCCCGTTTCACCGCATTGATTTCCCCTGAAAGCACGACTTGGCCGGGGCCGTTGTAATTCGCCGGAGAAACAGGCGATGAATCAGACGAGAGCTCTGTACAGATGGCTTCCACCACGTCCCGATTCAGACCGATAATCGCCGCCATCGCACCCGATCCTTCGGGAGAAGCCTCCTGCATAAATCGTCCGCGAAGATGTACAATGCGAACGGCATCGGCAAAAGAAAGCGCGCCCGCAGCAACCAAGGCCGTAAATTCCCCCAAACTATGCCCTGCAACAAGCGTCGCCGACTGAATCGGCGAACCTAAAACACGCCAACTTGCAATGCTCGCCGTTAGAAGTGCGGGTTGCGTAAATTCGGTTTGATTCAGCTTTGTTTCAGGCCCGTCAAAACAAAGCGCCGCAACATCCCATCCCAGGGCGTGTTCGGCCTCGGCAAAAACATTACGGGCAATCTCAAATTTATCAAAAAGGGCCTTCCCCATGCCCAGGGATTGCGAACCCTGACCGGGGAAAAGAAATCCGATTTTCATTCATCCATATCCAAAACCTTCAGAGAAGCTCCGAAGGGCCGATCTTGCTCAAAAGGCAATGCAAAGTCAACACAAAATTCAAAACAAAAGATCGGTCTTAATCGACGATAAATTCGCCGCCATCCACCCCGATCACGTTCCCTGTCACAAAGTTGGCCTTCTCATGGGAAAGCAGCGCAATCACACCCGCCACATCCTCCGGTGTTGTCAAACGGCCCCAAGGGTTTTTGCCCTTTGCCATACGAATCATCTCTTCATTGCCGGGAATTTTCCTCAAAGCAGGGGTATCGGTCACACCCGCACGAATGGAGTTCACCGAAATTTCATACGGCCCCAGTTCCAGTGCAAGCTGCCTCACATGACATTCAATCGCGGCTTTTGCCGCAGACACCGCACCATAAGACGGCCAAACCCTGGAACCGCCTGCCGAAGTAAGGCAAAAGATTCTGCCCCCCCGATCAAAAAGTTGACGCCGGAGCAAGTCTTGCGTCCAATAAACGAGACTGTTTGCCATGACATCAAGCGTCATCTCCATTTGGGACTGGCTGATTGCTTTTCGTTCCGTCTCCGCAATCAAGGGTTTCAAGGACCCAAACGCAAGGGAATGCAGCAACACACGAACGGTCATCTGCTCTGCTTCAAGGGTATCGAGCACCTCGTTTCGTTTTTCGGCGCTGGCGGCATTCACATTAAAGAAGAGGGCCCGCCGGCCTTTTTTTTCGATTTCCGCCACAATACGCTCAACATTCGGCAGGGTACCTTTTCGATCAAGATGCACACCGATAATATCCATGCCTGATGCCGAAAGCTCCAGCGCCGCAGCTTCACCAAAGCCGCTGGATGCCCCCAAAATCAGCGCCGCACCGTCTAAAAATTGTTTATCCAATTTATGCTCCTTGGTTTTTTGAGAACTTCTTAAAATTCCACCACGGCAGCGCCCCAGGTTAAGCCGCCGCCGAAGGCGAGAAAAAGCAGGGCATCACCGCGTTTGATGCGTCCGTCCTTCACCGCTTCATCAAAAGCGAGCGGAATCGAAGCGGCCGAGGTATTGCCATAACGTTCTAAATTCACAATCATCTTTTCCTCAGGCATTTTCAAACGGGCGGCAACGGCTTTGAGGATTCGGATATTGGCCTGATGCGGCACCAGCCAGGCAATATCCGAAACGCTGAGTTGATTGGCGCGAAGGGCCTGCAAAGCCACATTTTCAAGATTTCTCACCGCGATTTTGAAGGTTTCACTGCCTTTCATGTGAATGGTATTCAAATGCTCAACGAGCACCTTTTCGGAAGGCGGAATAGCGCCGGCACCGCCCGGCACGCAAATAAGATCCCAGAGGGCGCCGTCCGTATGCAAATGCACAGAAAGCACGCCGCGCCCGTCATCGGAAGGCCCCAATAAAACCGCGCCGGCACCATCACCAAACAAAACACAGGTTCTCCGGTCTTCCCAGTTGATTAAACGGGACATCAGCTCTGCGCCAATGACCAAAACATAGCGATAGGTCCCCGATCGCACATACTGTTCCCCGACGGAAAATGCATACACAAAACCGGAACAAGCCGCGGAAAGATCAAAAGCGGCCGCGTTTTTTGCACCCAATTTTTCTTGCACAATACAAGCGGTTGAAGGAAAAAACATGTCCGGCATCGACGTGGCCACAATTATAAGATCCACATCCACCGCATCCACACCGCTTTGTTTGAGGGCTTCACGGGCCGCATGTGTCGCCAAATCCGAAGTGGTTTCGTCTTTATCTGCGATACGGCGCTCCCGAATCCCCGTACGGGCTACAATCCATTCATCAGAGGTCTCGATCTTTTTTTCAAGATCCCGGTTTGTAAGGATCGTCTTGGGGACATAGGCCCCGTTTCCAATCATTTTAACCCGCATCAGGACGGACGCCTTTCCCTTTAGGCCCGCTTCATGTGATCTTCAGTTTGCTCTTTGATGTGGCGCGCCACCCCCCGGCGATAGGACTCTTTCGCCACACGAATCGCATTTTTAATGGCCTCCGGAGACGAATGACCGTGGCTGATAATACTCACCCCGTCGAGCCCCAAGAGCGGCGCACCTCCATATTGTGCGTAGTCGATTTTTTTCTTAAACCGCGCAAAAGAGGATTTTAACAACGCGTAACCCAATTTTCCTGCGGTTGAAGCCAAAATCTCCTGTTTTAGGAATTGCCGCATCGCCTCGGAAAGCCCTTCGGAAATTTTGAGCGCGACGTTGCCGGTAAAACCGTCGCAAACAATGACATCCACACCACCGGAATAAACATCCCGTCCCTCGACATTGCCCACAAAATTCAGCTTACTCTGTTTTAACATCTTGAAGACTTCCTTGGTCAACTCATTGCCCTTGGTTTCCTCTTCTCCAATGCTCAGCAGCCCGACTCTGGGCGAAATAATACCAAAGATTTCTTCCGCATAGATGCTGCCCATGATGGCAAACTGAAACAAATGATTCGGTTTGCAATCCACATTCGCACCCACATCAATCATAATCGCCGTGCCGCTTAAGGTCGGAAGGGGCGTCGCAATGGCCGGCCGCTCCACACAACTCAAGGGTTTCAAGTGCAACAGCCCTGTTGCCATGCTCGCACCGGTATTGCCCGCACTGACCACCGCAACGGCTTCACCTTCTTTTACAAGGCGGGTCGCAACCCAAATGGAGGAGTCTTTTTTCTTGCGGATCACAGAGGAGGGAGATTCATACATCTCGACACGCTGCGAGGCATGCACAACGGACAAGGGCAGCCCCATCACATTGTGGACGGACAGGGCTTTTTTGATTTCGACCTCATCGCCGACCAAAACAGGCGCGACATCATATTCCCGAGCCGCGATAATCGCACCTTCGACAACGGCCGCCGGGGCATCATCCCCCCCCATCGCATCTACAGCAATCTTCATGATTTTCGTATTCACATTAGGAGCAGGGAAGAATGCTCCATGCATTCATCTCAAACGGGGCTAATCTTTGACTTCAATGACTTGGCGGCGTTTGTAAGTGCCACAACTCAGACAAACATGGTGGGGCAACTTGGCTTCACGGCATTGTGGACAAAGTACCGTGGTCGGAGGGCTGAGTTTTTTGTGCGTGCGTCTTTTGTCCCGCCGCGATTTTGAAATTTTATGTTTTGGATTTGGCATCTGCTTCCTTGTATTTAAAATTTTTCAGCGCGGCCCATCTCATATCAAGGGGTTCAAAACGGCACTGACAATTGACTTCGTTCAGGTCTTCTCCGCAATGCGGACAAAGCCCCTGACAGTCGGGTTGACAAAGGGCATGCATGGGGATCGCAAGTAAACATTGCCCCATCATTTCATGATCCAGATCGATCTCCTCCCCTTCATAATAATTCAGATCAAGTGCGTCGGGAGATAAAGCCGCCTCACCTGCGGAAAATGCCGTTGGGGCCGGCAGATATTCTAAATGAAAATCCGATTGAATGGGCAGTGGAATCGCTTTCACGCAGCGACTGCATTCGACCTGAATCTTTGCCGACAAGGCACCGGAAATATAAACCTCGGTTTCACCGTGTTTGACCGCATCTAAAACAATGTGAACCGGCTCAAGCAAACAACACCCTTTGTCTTCAAGATCCCACTCTGTCGGACTCAGCTCATAAGAAAGATGAAGTCCTTCCGAGGGAATGCTTTCCACACAAATTTTCACCGTACACCCCCGTTCCAACAGCCCGCAATTATAGGAAACAGGGCCAATACTGTCAAGATCAAGATCATCGCCGCCCCCCCACAACCAATCACTGATTTTGGGACAGGCCGCAACAAAGAGGGCATGGACCTTGTTTGAGACTAAACAGGCTTCAAAACGGAAACAAGCCGAAAAACCGATTATTCGACAGGTTCGATCACGGTGTGGCGAATGATTTTGCCTTCCACAAGATAGACCACCATTTCGGCGATATTGGTCGCATGGTCTCCGATGCGTTCAATGTATTTTGAGACAAAACTAATGCGAATTGCCCGTGAAATACTGCTGCTGTCTTCCAGCATGTAGGAAACCAGCTCCCGAAAGATCTGGGCAGTCAAGTCATCTATAAAGGCATCGTCCCCGCAAACCTTTCTTGCCAGGGCGGAGTCCTGATTAACGAAGGCATCCAGAGTCTCCCGCACCATTTTTTGTGCCGCTTCCGCCATGCGCGGCAAATCGATATAAGGCTTCAAGAGCGGCTCTTGAGAAAGCTCGATTGCCCGCTCGCAAATATCTTCCGAAAGATCACTCATGCGTTCCAAATCCGTCGTAATCTTCATGGCCGTCGTGATGAAACGCAGGTCACGCGCCGTTGGCTGATAAAGCGCAAGCAAGCGAATACATTCCTCATCAATTGCAACATCCATCGCATTGACAAGATGATCATTTTGAATCGTTTGGCGAGCGAGCGTGAGATCGGTTTCAACAAGGCACTTGATTGAATTGGCAATCTGTGTTTCAACCAGCGCCCCCATCTTCAAAATCTTTTCTTTGAGCGCGTTTAACGCTTCTTCAAAATGCCGCACAAGCCTGCCTCCCGCGGATCAAATATCCTAATTAATCTTCGATAAATTGTCTTTAGAAGGGCTGATGGTATAACTTTTCGGAAAATCGCGCAAGGTCCGAACCGATTTCTGTAGCGGCTGCAATGGGGGCCTGCAATATCAACACGCCCTGCGGCAAACAAAAACCGCCTAAAAAGCAGTGACTTCCCGATAGAGGCCATACACCTTTTGAAAGACATCCGAGATCTCCCCAAGCGTCGCGTTAGCGCGCACGGCATCCAAGACAAGAGGCATCAGATCGGCTTTTTCTTCGGCGCCTTTTGTGAGACGTGCAAGCGTTTTGGAAAGTTTTTCGGCGTCGCGGTTACGTTTGCGTCTTTTGAGCCGCGCCACTTGATTTTGCTCGACTGATTTTGAAATTTTGAGAATTTCAATCGGCGTCTTTTCTTTTTCAATAAAGTCATTCACCCCGACAATGATGCGCGCTTTCCGGTCAATCTCCCGCTGATATCTCACAGCGGCGCGGTGAATCTCAGCTTGCGGAAAACCTCGCTCAATAGCGGCGACCATGCCGCCCATGTTTTCCAGCTTTTTGAAATAGCTTAAGGCTTCTTTCTCCATTAAATCCGTCAATGCTTCCACATAATAAGATCCCCCAAGGGGATCGACCGTATCTGTGACGCCGCTTTCGTGTGCAATAATCTGCTGTGTGCGCAGCGCAATCGACACCGCTTTTTCCGAAGGCAGTGCCAAGGTTTCATCCATCGAATTGGTGTGTAAAGACTGTGTCCCGCCCAAAACAGCCGCCAAGGCCTGAAGGGTCACACGGGCAATGTTGTTGTGCGGTTGCTGCGCCGTAAGTGAACAGCCTGCGGTTTGCACATGAAAACGCATGAGCAGGGATTTTGGATTTTTGGGATGAAACCGTTTTTTCATTTCAGTCGCCCAAAGCCGCCGGGCGGCACGGTATTTTGCAATTTCTTCAAAAAAGTCGTTGTGGGCATTGAAAAAAAATGAAAGGCGCGGTGCAAAATCATCCACGTCCAAACCCGATGCAATCGCAGATTTCACATAGGTCAAACCGTCAAAAAGCGTAAAGGCCAATTCCTGAATCGCCGTCGATCCCGCTTCCCGGATATGATAGCCACTGATGCTCACGGGATGAAAAAGCGGCGCCTCTTCGACACAAAAACGGATGGTGTCGTTAATCATCGAAAGCGATGGGGCGGGCGGCACAATCCATTCTTTTTGGGCGATGAATTCTTTAAGGATGTCGTTTTGCAGGGTGCCGCGTAATTGATTAAAAGGAACACCTTGACGCTCTGCAACGGCAAGATACATTGCAAAAAGCACAATGGCGGGGCCATTGATCGTCATGGACGTGCTGACTTGATCAAGCGGCACTTTATCAAAAAGCAAGGCCATGTCTTCGACGGTATCGATGGCAACCCCGCATTTGCCAACCTCCCCCAATGCTTTGGCATGATCCGAATCGTAACCCATGAGCGTCGGCATGTCGAAGGCGACCGAGAGACCGGTTTGCCCGTTTTTAAGCAGGTAGTGAAACCGTGCATTGGTATCTTTGGCCGAGCCGAAACCGGCAAATTGCCGCATCGTCCAAAGCCGGCCGCGGTACATCGTGGGATAAACCCCGCGGGTATAAGGATATTTTCCGGGTTTTCCGGGTAAGCGTGCAGGGGGATCGCTATAGAGCAGGTCGATTTCCGT
>JALUVJ010000189.1 GCA_027020665.1 Nitrospira sp. | reverse complement strand
CACCCATCCGACCCCTGTGGCGTCGGGGCCCAGGCTGGGAGTCACACCTTGCGGGAGCCTGCCTGAAACAAAATTCAGGTATTCGAGAACACGGCTTCTTGCCCAGTACATATCCGTTCCATCCTCGAAGATGATATAAACAAAGGAGAACCCGAAAAAAGAGTACCCTCTCACCACCTTGGCAAAGGGAACGGAAAGCATTGCCGTTGTGAGAGGATAGGTTACCTGATCCTCCACCACCTGGGGCGCCTGACCCGGATATTCGGTAAATATAATGACCTGAACATCGGAGAGGTCGGGGATTGCATCAAGAGGGGTATTCTTCATTGCGTAGACTCCCCACGCAATTGCAAAGACGGCACACAGGATGATAAGAAACCTGTTGTTTATGGAATACTCGATAATTTTTTTTATCATGGCGTCTCCTCCATATCCATATCGTCCATATCCATATCGTCCATGTCCATATCAGACATATCCATGCCTGTCATATCATCGGCTGCCTCTTTTTTACCGCTTACACTTTTTGCCTCCAGCATCTTTTCTATGGCAGCTTTCAGACGGCTTTCGGAATCTATGAGGAACTGTGAAGACAGAACAACCCTGTCTCCCTCTTTAAGCCCTTCCAAAGCCTGATAATAACCGTCTCCCGTTTCCACACCTATAGTGACGTCTTGAGGCCTGAACTTTCCGTCTCCCATACTTACCAGCACCAGGCTCCTCTCGCCGCTTCTTATTAATGCCTCGGACGGGACGGCAATATCACTTCCGGAAACAACGGAATCTATCTCTACATTGGCATACATATCCGGTTTGAGTTCCTGATTTATGTTATTAAATTCAAGCCTGATTTTAACCGTCCTTGTCTTTGCCTCAAGGAACGGATAGATATATGCCACTTTCCCGACAAACTGTTTGCCAGGATAGTACGAAAGGGTCATCTTTACTTTTTGTCCCACCTTGACCCATGGCAGCTCATATTCATATATATCTGCGTAAACCCATATCTTTGACAGATCGGCAATAGTGTAGAGAGCCATTCCAGGTTTTACATATGAGCCTTCCTGTATATGCTTTTCAACAACTATTCCTTTGTTCGGAGCGTGGATATGGAGGGTCTTCATTATTTTTCTCTCTTTTTCCAGATCCTCAATCTGATGAGCCGGGACATCAAAATAGTTGAGACGCTTCAAGGCGGACTGAAGCAGGGAATCAGCCCCGCCTGCAATCAAACCGTATGGCGACTTTCCCACTTTATCCTTATATTCAAGCGCCACAAGATACTCCTCCTGAGTAGCGACCAGTTCAGGCGAATATATTTCAAGGAGGATTTCACCTTTCTTTACAGGCTGACCCGTAACATCGACATACAGTTTTTCTATCCATCCGTCAGTCTTGCTTTGAACCTCTGTTACCAGTTTCTCGTCATAGGCGACAAGACCTACGGTTCTGATCATTCTTGAGATGGGCCGCCTTTCAACAATTGCAGTCCTGACCCCGATATTCTGAACAACTACCGGATCGATCTTTACAGCGCCTTTGGAGCTCGTCTCCTCCTCATCTTCGTATACAGGGACAAGATCCATGCCCATCGGCGATTTGCCTGGTTCGTTTCTGATGTAGGTCGGATCCATCGGAGCCTTCCAGTACTTGATCTTTTTCCCACCGCCGACAGCGTCGGCTGTAGACTTAACAGGCGCTCCTCCTCTTTTATCTTTTCCAAGGAAGTAGCCGCCCGCACCTGCTGCCGCAATCAATATAACGGCTATAATTATGTAAAAAAGTTTTTTCATTTATTCACCTCTGTTGTTATTTGACGGGAACAGACTTTAAATATATTCCCATTACTCATTCTTTAATCCCATTCTTGCAACGGGCAGGCCTACTATCTCTTCCATTTCCGCCAGTTTTTTTTCATGTCCGGCAATAGTTTTATAATACTCTATTTCATATTTAAAAAGTGTTACCTGGTTATCTAGAAGTGTTATAAAATTAACTTTGTTTACCTGATATCCGGCTATGGCGGAATCTAATGACGCTCTGGCCTGCGGGATTATTCCATCCTTGAAAAGTATCGCCTGCTCATAATTCATAATTATATTTTCTTTCAGCTCTTTAACCCTGAAAAAAAGCCTGCTTTTGGCTTTTTCATAGTTCCTCTCAGCCTGCTTGACCCTGGCCTCCATCTCCACAACCTTCTTGTCCTCCTTGGTCTTGGCCCATAATGGGATCTTCATTTTAACCATCGCGCTTACAAAATCAGACCTGTCTATATTAGTTCCATCATCTCTCTGGCCATATTGAACAGTAACATTGAAGTCAGGATAGTATTCCTTTTTTGCAAGAAGGCGGGCGCTTCTGTTTTTTTCTATGACAGACAAAATATGTTTAAGTACCGGGTGGTTGTTTTCAAGATCTCTCTGAAGCTTTTCGACCGAAATATTTACGGATGTTATTTCTACCTCGGCAGTGTCGCCAAGCGGCTCTTGGGGCAAACGATTCATAAGGTAATTGAGTTTGGCCTTAACAGTCTCTTTTTCGGTTTTCAGCACAATAAGTTTTTCCATGAGCTTGGAAAGCTCTACCTGGGCTTTTATAACATCCTGCTGTATGCCGCTTCCCACCGAATACTTTGTTTCCGCTATATGTATAAACTCTTCAAGCAGTTTTTTATTTCGTTTTGTTATTTCAATGGTCTTGTTTACAAAAAAGAGAGAGTAGTAGCCTTTCTTTACCTCCGCGACTACTTTAAGCTTCAATGCTTCCAGCTCCTCCCTGCCTCCGATAAGGGACTGTTCCGCCATCTCCCTCATAAGATCAAGTTTGCCGGGATAGGGAAAACGCTGTATGACGCCGATTGTTTTCTGAGTCATCCCTTCCCGGTCAAGCTCAAAGGTATCGAGAGGCAGATTCATCAGACCTAAAGAAATCATTGGATTCGGCAGAGAATCCGCCTGGTCAGGCCTTTGACTAAGCGCTTTGATATTATTCCTTGCAGCATTCAGCGCCGGATTGTTGTTCAGAGCCTCTTCGATCATGGCGTCAAGATCCAGCAACCGGTTATTAGAGGCCCAGCCATAATCCAGGCTGAAAAATAGTACCGATAATAAAAGGATTGGGTAAATAAAAATTCTCATAAGTACTCCGGATTATCTATTGAGTTATGGCACAATTCCTGAAAAATATTTATTTTTCAGTTTTATTCTGTTTAATTGAAGAAAAGCAAAATGAGACGGCAATTCCTGATTTATACGGTGACGGTGTTCGATGGAATACGGACGCACTACCCCGTCTCAGAAAATACTCAGAGGAGTAAAGGTATCAGATCAGATAGGTTGAATTAAGAATATAGATGTTATTTTTATAAACGGGCGGCGGAAGGCCCAGCTTTAGAAATTTACCGTACACCGGCAGTGAAATGAGATCATCAAGTGTTTTATTTGAGAAAACGTTTAAGGCAATTAAACCGGAAGCCCCGGAACTTTGAATAACAGCCGGCACAGGAATTTTACAATTATCACATGTAGATAAATCTTTTGCAAAAACTACGTTTGCCAAATCAATTTTGTGAAAACTATAAGACATGTAGGCTTGCATGCCATGATTACCGGCTCTACGATCCATGCTGTGATGTTGACCTGCAACTTTATCACCGGACATTGAACCGCTGCACGGCAAAAAGCAGAAGCTTAACAGCAGCATTGATGCAATTGTCATTGCCGCCGTCTTTCTATAAAGTAGTGATCTTATAATCATATTCAATTTATTACGCCATAAATCAATTTAATGTCAAGCAATTTATTGGGTTATCTCTAAAAATTCAGATTTTATCATTCCGGAATACAAATTTCCAAAATACATAAACCCGGTGGAATCACGATCATGCCTGCCAAGGCGCGAACACTCAACGATATGAATTATCAGATATTTTCTTTGTTAGTCAAAATATTATGCCGTTGCGCCTAGTATATAGGATGAATAATATTAATATTAGTTCCAAAAAATATTGGATAAACATCAAACCCTGTCGCCGAGTCGAGTAAAAAACTGAGTTCTCACCATAACTTATCCTGGTTTTGTTCTTCCCACCTGTCCTGACAATTATGTGAACAGAAAATATATTCTTTTCCCTCCATGCACATAATCGCCGCCACATCTCTCGCCACCTTCATACCGCAGGTCTCGCACTTGACGATGTCTGAATAATTAACCGGTTTTTCCTTACCAGACGCACATCTCATTTAATTACCCCCGAAGTGTTTGCTCCTTCATTGTTTGATCGCTCACGATTTACCCAAAACCGACAATGGTCTTCATAAATTCCTCGCCGTATCGTTCCATCTTCCGCTGCCCTACGCCGTTTATTCGGAGGAACGCCTCTTCGTCCTTCGGACGGTAAGCGGCCATCTCCGCCAGAGCGGCGTCGCCGAAAACGATGTAGGGCGGAACGTCTTCCGAGTCGGCTATCTTTTTGCGTAATTCCCGCAATGCCTGGAAGAGTTCCGCGTCGTAATCGAGCTCGCCGATTTTCTTGCGGGTCGGTTTTTTTACTGTCTTAGGTTTGACTCGAGGTTTCGGCAGGACAAGTCTCTTCTCGCCCCGCAGCAGCGGCCTCGCCGCACCGGTGAGCTGCAATACTGAATAGTTAGCCACATCCTGCTTCAGGTAACCGAGATGCACCAGCTGGCGGATAAGAGCCCCCCATGCATCTCTGCTCCTTTCAGCTCCGATTCCGTATGTGGAGAGCCGGTCATGACCAAGACTCCGGATGCGCCGGTTTTCGGATCCCCGCAGCACATTGATGACGTGCCCCATACCGAAACGCCGGCCCAGACGGAAGACGCAAGACAGGGCCTTCCTGGCGTCTTCCGTAGCATCATAGCGTTCCGGCGGATTGAGACAAATGTCGCAATTGCCGCAGTCTTCCGATAGCTTCTCGCCGAAATAGCCCAGCAGCGCCCGGCGGCGGCAGGTGAGAGGTTCGGCGTAGCCTACCATGGAGTTCAACTTGTGAAGTTCAATGCGGCTCTGTTCGACGTTTTTTCCCTTTTCGATGAGGCCGCGCACAATTGCAATGTCGCCGTAACCAAAGAGGAGCAGAGCCTCTGCCGGGAGACCGTCACGCCCGGCACGACCCGTTTCCTGGTAGTAGCTTTCTATATTCTTGGGGATGTCGTAATGAACGACGAACCGTACGTTAGGCTTGTCGATGCCCATGCCGAAGGCTACCGTGGCGACCACGACCTGCAGATCATCTTTCAGGAAGGCCTCCTGCACCCGTCTCCGTTCGGCGGCGGGGAGCCCGGCGTGGTAGGATGCCGCCTTCATCCCGGTTGCCGCAAGTTTTTCCGCCACCTCTTCCGTCCTTTTGCGGCTCAACGCATAGACAATTCCAGCCTCGCCGGGACGACCCCTTATAAAGGCGGAGAGCTGATCAAACGGCTTATGCTTGTCGACTACGGTATAGCGGATGTTGGGACGATCGAAGCCGGCCGCATGGCAGGCGGCATCCTTCAGGCCCAGGCGGTGCAGGATGTCCTCGCGGGTCTGCGGGTCTGCCGTGGCAGTGAGGGCGATAAGCGGAATATCGGGAAAAAATCGGCGCAGGCGGCCCAACCTGATATATTCGGGTCTGAAGTCGTGCCCCCACTGGGAGACGCAGTGAGCCTCATCGATGGCGAAGAGGGCGACCGGGATATCCCGCAGACGTTCAAGAAACTCCTC
>JALUVJ010000188.1 GCA_027020665.1 Nitrospira sp. | reverse complement strand
CCGGCGCATTCGTGAACACATCAGCGAATTGAGCCGCAAGGCCTATTGGGAGCAGTTTTCACAGGCGCCCGAATTTGTTGTGCTCTTTCTGGCGGGAGAAGCCTTTTTCAGCGCGGCGTTGCAAGAAGATCCGGCCTTGATCGAGTCGGGTGTGGACCAGCGCGTTATTATCGCCACGCCGACGACCCTCATCGCCTTGCTCAAGGCCGTTGCTTACGGCTGGCAGCAGGAAGACCTTGCTGAAAATTCCAAAAAAATCGGCGCGCTCGGAAAAGAACTCTATAAACGTGTTGTGGATATGGGCGGCCATTTTACCCAGCTTGGCGGCAATCTTAAAAAAGCCGTTGAAAGTTATAATAAAACCCTCGGCACTTTTGAATCCCGTGTCCTGGTCAGTGCCCGGCGTTTTGAAGAGCTTAAAATCGCCGATGCCAAAAAGTCGATCCATCCCCTTTCTCCGATTGACAGCGTGACCCGTGTTTTGCAAGCCCCCGAACTTGCGGCGATTGAGGACGCGGAAAAAATTGAAAATGCGGAAAAGAGCGAAGATCAAAACCCCTGATCTTCCGTGCGGGAAGACTGCAATCGCTTGGTGCCTGGCGTAATCGTTCTGTTTTTCAAGTTTTTAAAGCACTCTTTCTTCTATAGGTTCTTCCCGGCATTTTTGCGTTTATCTGATACCATTAATAGAAGCTCTGACTCAGTTTGGACTTCCTTCAGCATTGACTGAAAAACTTATCTGAAAAGCTAAAGTTTTATGGCCGACCTGTCGATAAAGCACATAACGCCACTTGCAAAAGAAACAAGGGGGATTTCAAAACATTCTGCAGATCGTTATTGCATCGGCCGTCCGCTGTCGAGGGGGATAAAAGGGAGAGATAAACATGAAACAGTTTTTTCTAGACATGAAAATCAGCCATAAATTGGTGCTCAGCGGCCTTGCGCTCTTGCTTCCGCTGCTTGTGGTATTGGGCCTGTTGGTTGCGGAAAAAAACATTGCCATCAATTTCTCGCAAAAAGAAATCGATGGGACGGCTTACTTGGTCCCTTTAAGATCGCTCGTCGAGAATGTGCCTGAGCATCGCGGTTTGTCTTACGGTTATCTTAATGGAAAGGCCGAGTTTAGAGCGCAAGTTGCCAAAAAAGCGTCTGAAATTGAGGAAGACATCAGGCAAATAGATGAGATTGATCAAGAATACGGCGAAAAATTGGGCACAAGCAGTGAGTGGAAAACCCTCAAACGGGCTTGGAGTGATTTAAAAAGTGAAGCGTTGAGTCTGAGTGCCCGGGAAAGCTTTTCCCGCCATAACGACTTCATCGGGCAACTTCTGGGGTTTATTCGGCATGTGAGTGATGCCTCCAACCTGATTCTTGACCCTGATTTAGACACCTACTACCTTATGGATGCCGTGGTTTTAAAACTGCCCGAACTCACCGAACGGATTGGTCGCCTCAGGGGTTTAGGTGCGGGTGTGGCGGCACAAGGTGAGATGGACGAATCCCAAAAAATAGCATTTGTTCTTTTAGAGGGGGAAATCGAGGCAGTGGTGAATGAGCTTGAAAGAGGTATGGCATCGGCTGTTGCTGCCAATGCCGACCTCAAACCGATTCAAGCCGCTTCTGAAGACGCTATTTCTAAACTGCATCAGTTTGAAAAGATATTTTCAGAGAATACCCAATGGGGTGAAGCCTTTGATATTGATGCGCAAGCTTATTTTAATCAAGGCACGGAAGTGATTCGATCTTTTTTCCATGTTTTTGATGAGGCGATCCCTGCTTTGAGCGGACTTTTGAAGCTCAGGGTGGATCAGGCAAAAAGCAACAGACAAAATGTCCTTGCGGGGGCGGTTCTTTTTATTCTTGTCGGTCTGTTCATCGGGGTTTTTACGATTCGGGCCATTAGCCATCCCTTGAGTGAAATGACTGATGCGGTTAAAAAAGTGGCCAAGGGGGATTTTTCCAGTCCGATCCATGTTTACGGCAAGGACGAAGCGGGTCTGCTGGCACAGGGTTTTTTGAAGATGATTGAAGGCTTAAAAGAAGCTGAAGTGCAAAAAGCGACCGCAGCAAGGGTTTCGGCCATGGTTGAAAATTCCGAAGCCAATTTTTTGTTGGCGGATATGGATTTTAAGCTGGTTTATATGAATCCCGCTTCGAAAAAGACATTTCAGCGTGTCTCACATATCTTGCCTTGTGCCGTGGATGAGATGCTTGGAAAATCCATTGACCTTTTTCACAAAAATCCCCAAGGCATCCGGCGTTTGATTTCCGATGTGAAAAATTTGCCCTATTCAACAAATATCGTACTTGGAGATGAAGTTTTAGCTCTTACGGCAGTGGCTATTTTTGACCACAATAAACAGCGGATTGGTACGATGGCGAATTGGGAGCTTATCACGGAAAAAGCCAAAATACAGCGTTCATTAAAAGAGACAACCGTGTCGGTGGCGTCGGCATCGGAGGAGCTTGCGACCGCGAGCCGGGAAATGCAGGCCAATGCGGAACACACCACCGAGCAGGCGCAAAATGTGGCGACCATCAGTAATCAAACGGATCAAAATGTTCAGTCCGTTGCCGCGGCGGCCGAGGAAATGTCCGTGACGGTGAAAGAAATCTCAAAAAATGTGCATAATGCCAATCAAATCACAGAGCAGGCGGTTGAGATGGCGGAGTCCATGAATGAAACCATTGTTAAACTCGATGCCTCTAACAGCGAAATCGGCAATGTCGTGAAGGTCATCAGCATGATTGCCGGACAAACCAATTTGCTGGCCTTAAATGCAACGATTGAGGCCGCCCGCGCGGGTGATGCCGGCAAGGGCTTTGCGGTTGTGGCCAATGAGGTCAAGGAACTGGCAAAAGGCACCTCAAAGGCCACCGATGAAATCCGGCAGCAAATTGTCGCGATTCAATCCAATACAAAAGGGGCGATTGAATCGATTGAAAAAATCACGGAGATTATCAAAGAAAACAATTCCATTACCACAAGCATTGCCAGTGCGGTCGAAGAACAGTCGATGACGACCAATGAAATCAGTCTCAATATGGCGGAGGCTGCGAAAGAAACCAAGCAGGTGGTTGAGGAGCTTGAAGAAATTATCGCCACCTCTCAGAATACGGCTTCCAGTGCGGTCAATATCGGGGAGGCTTCTGAAGAACTTTCACGAACCGCGAGCCATTTATCGGGCCTGACTGACGATGAATAGAACAAATCCTCTGATCTCCCCTTTTTGAAAAGGGGAGATCAGAGGATTTCGCCGCTTCACTTCCATTACCACATAAGCCCGTAAACGTGTACAATGTTTGCATGATGCAAAGCGCTGAAACCCTCCGCTTCAGACTGCAATCACTCGAAGGACGCGGATACAAGGCCTATAAAACAATCAAAGGTCGATATGCTTTTTCCGCTTACACGCTCATCATTGATTATGTTCAGGGCGATCCCTTTGCCACGCCGAGCCGTTTTCGCATATTGCTTTCGCACAGCGCAGCATCTTTCCCAAAAACATTGCGACAAAACAGAATCAGACAAATTGCACTGGCGGATTATCTATGCCGGCAATTTCATCTTCAGGCCAAGAAAAAATCAAAAAATCGCGGCATCGGCAAAAGCGGTTTGATTGAAATCGATGCGCCAAAACAAGCCGTACTATTGCGTACGGCACTGATGATTGATTCTGATGGGCTCGAAGTGCGGTTTTTTATGGGCCTGCCCGCCCGCGGGCGCAGTATTCTGGGCAAACAAGCGATTGAGATGATTTTTTCAGACTTGCCCGAAATGGTCGAAAAAGCCCTGCAATATAAAAATTTAGATGCGGCGCTCGTGCGTGCTTTTGTGGAAACCGTCGAAGATGCCGAAGCTCTGCGCAATCAATTGGCGGATCGTGCCTTGCTCGCCTTTGTGGCCAATGGAGCGATTTTGCCGCGAAAAAGCGGAATTGACGCCCGTCCCTTAAAAGAGGGGGCCGTGCCCTTTCAATCGCCTGCCGCATTTCAAGTGGTTTTGGATCGCCCCAATGCCGGTGTGATTGCGGGCATGGGCATTCCGTTCGGGGTGACCTTGATTGTCGGGGGCGGGTATCACGGCAAGTCCACATTGCTGCGTGCGATTGAATCGGGGATTTACAATCATCCCCCCGGCGACGGGCGGGAATATGTCGTTACACATTCGGATGCCGTGAAGGTCCGTGCGGAGGACGGCCGCGCCGTTTCCGGTGCGGATATTTCGCCCTTTATCAATAACCTGCCGCTCAAACAATCCACCGATGTTTTTTACACACAAAACGCAAGCGGCAGTACGTCTCAGGCGGCCAATATTGTCGAGGCCCTGGAAGTCGGCGCATCCTTGCTTTTGCTTGACGAAGACACGGCGGCGACAAATTTTATGATTCGCGACCACCGCATGCAGAAACTCATCGCCAAGTCTCAGGAACCCATTACCCCTTTTATCGACAAAGTGCGCCAGCTTTATATGGCGTACGGAGTCTCGACGATATTGGTCATCGGGGGAAGCGGGGACTATTTTGAAGTTGCGGATCAGGTCATCGCAATGGAGAATTTTTTGCCAAAAGATGTGAGTGCCGAGGCCAGGGCCATTGCAGAAAAATACCCTTCAAAACGCGCAAAGGAAGGCGGCGAAGCGTTTGGTCAAATCACTGCGCGTGCCGTCTTGCCAAAAAGCCTGAACCCCAAAAGCAGGACACGGGAGGTCTACCTGAAAGTCCCCGATATCAAGACCCTTGTTTTTGGCAATGAAACCGTTGATCTTTCAGCCCTTGAGCAAGTGGCCGAAAAAAGCCAGGTACGCGCCATTGCTCACGCGCTCTTGTATGCAAAAAACCACTATATGGACGGGGATGCCACGCTGTCTGATATCGCTGCGGCTTTAATGTGGGATATTTCCAAACAGGGATTGGATGTACTCACCGGTATCCCTTATGGTGATGTTGCAATCTTCCGACGTTTTGAGTGGGCGGCGGCGCTGAATCGTCTGCGGGGGTTAGAGATTGCCCCCAATGCATCCGAAAACGTGGAGGAGATCTCATGATCGCCTTTTTAAGCCATTGGTTGATTCAATACGGTCTCAGCGTGGAGGCTGCTGCGTTTTTTGCGCGCGGACTTGCACTTCTCTTTGTTTTTTGCCTGAGTGTGATCGCAGATTTTGTGAGCAAACGCCTCTTACTTGCAGGGCTTTCTTTTCTGGTCGCCCGTTCAAAAACCGAATGGGACGACGCCTTGCTTAAACATCGCTTTTTTAATTATTTGGCCCATTTTGCGCCTGCGATCGTCATTGTGTTTATGGCGCCTCTGGCTTTAGAGGGCTATCCAAAACTGATTCTTTTAACTGAAACAGGCATCAATCTCTACATGATTGTCATCGGTGTTTTTACGGTTGACGCCTTTTTAAACGCCGTGTCGAGCATTTACCAAAGCTTTGAAGTTTCAAAGGAAATCCCGATCAAAGCCTTTATTCAGGCTTTGAAGATCGTTGTCTACTTTCTGGCCGTTATTCTGCTGATCTCGGCGCTGATGGACAAAACCCCGCTTTATCTTTTAAGTGGGCTGGGCGCGCTCACAGCCGTGTTCATGTTGATCTTCAAGGACGCGATCTTAGGTTTTGTCGCGGGCATTCAACTTACGGCCAATAAAATGGTCACCAACGGTGACTGGATCGAAATGCCGAAATACGGCGCGGACGGCGATGTGTTGGAAGTCTCGCTTACCACT
>JALUVJ010000187.1 GCA_027020665.1 Nitrospira sp. | reverse complement strand
CTGGAAATTGTTCACATACCGCCCGCACGGAATTGAGCAAGCGATCCGGGGCATCGAGTTCCCGAGGATGGATATTAATAAAAAAAGGCAAATGAAGCCTCGATGCATTCGCACGCTGAACACCATCTTGCCGAAGCAATTCTACAAGCGCGATTTCAGCATCACAACGCTCAGCAAGCTTAAAGAGTGCGCCGGGAGATTTGGGCAGTTTTTCATGCGCACCCCGTCCCAGAATTTCGAAAGCAACAACATCACCCGCATCACGGCTGTAAATCGGCTGAAAAACGGAAGTGACCGATTTTAAAGTGAGCATTTCTTCAATTTCCAAGATACCCACAGGCAATTTAGAAGCCGCGCCGGCAATGCCAAGCGTCGTTGAGGTATTCGCGAATGTTGGAGGGACCGTCTCAAAGGTCAGCCGCAATGCGATATCCGCAATATGAAGGATATCTCCCTGCTTAATTGCCGTTTTCCTCGCCACGGGCTTATGGTTGATAAAGGTCCCGTTTGTGCTTTTGAGATCTTTCAGAAAAAGCTGTCCGTTTTCTTTGCAAATTTCGGCATGATATCGGGAGACATTGACAGAATGGAGGCTTAAAGCAAGACCCGTATGGCGACCGATCACAAAGGGAAAACGCTCAATAGGCAGCTTCCGCATCCTTGTGGGACTGTCGATATATCCTTCAAGAAACCAGACCTGCATTTCTAACACCCCGGAAAACGCAACCCATAAAAATATTTCAGCAGTGATTAAAGAACAAATGCGCGCTTTTATAAATACACCAAACGCTGAAAATAGACAAAAAAAGGGGAGCCAGAAAGCTCCCCTTTTTTATCCATTTGGTGTGCCCTTACTTTCTCCGGCCTAAGCTTCTCTCATACAAAAGCACCAACCATGCCTCTTCTTCAGTGATGACACTGCCAACCATGGGCATCATTGCCGTGCCGGGAATACCGTTCTTAATTACCCAAAACAGCTCACCGTCGGTACGCATCGCATGAAAAGCGGCGTTTGTGAAATTCCGAGGAGAAGGATCAAGCCCCGGCGCAGCCAAACCGTCTCCCCTTCCTTCTTTTCCGTGGCATGTAAAACAGGTTGCCTTGGTCTGATAAAGCGCCTCCCCTTTGGCAATATTTTCGGAAGATGCTTCAAAAGGATTTTTAAGTTTTTGAATATCCTTTATCTGCTTATCAGGCACGCGCCGCTTCGATAAATCCGACTCCGCTCCGGAAACAAGCGAAACCATCATAAACAAAACGGGAAGAAACCACAAAAAACCACTTCGCACGGGCTGCACACTCAGAAATTTATTTATTTGTGAAGGCTTCTTTCGAAAAGAAGAATCAAAGCGGCTTCTTCTTCTGTAACGATTCCCGGAGAATAGGAAATCATGCCTGTTCCTTCAATACCGTTTTGAATGACATACATAAATTCACCGTCTGTCTTGGCTGACAAACCTTTGTTCGTGAAATCCCTTGGGCCCGGATCAAGCGCGGCACCCGCGACGCCGTCGCCTTTTCCTTCGTTACCGTGGCAAGTAAAGCAGGTGGCTTTACCGTTGTAAAGCGCCTTTCCCCTGGCAATGTTTTCCGGGGTCGGCTTAAAGGGATTTGTCCATTCTTTTGCTTCTTCCATATCATCGGCAGGAACACGCGGGCCGAGCGGATCTTTCTCTTTCCCCGGCTCAGACTGAGCAACGCCCACACCAACAAATGATACCAAAGCAAGTGCTAAAATCAGCTTACTGAATTTCATTTATACCTCCACCTTAATTCACAATGATCTTAATTAGACTTCTTTGACTTAGTTGCAATGGATACTCGTAAGAAAAATCAAAGTAACCCGCTACATCTCTCAGTTTTTTTAAGCGAAAATCCATCTCCAAGCGTCTAATTTTTCGCAAGAAAATGAGTCTATTGAGCATAGCGACGCACACTATATCTATAGATCCGCAAAAGTGTCAAGTCTTTTTTTAAGTTGACAGCTTTTCCCTGCTTCAGTAAGATACCCGAACTTTCTTCAGGGATAATTTCACATGAAATCCATTCTGAGCTCCGCAGTCATCATACTGCTTTTTTTCTTGAATTCCGGATGCTTTCGGCGGCCCCCGGAAGGCATGGTTGCCATTCCCGCCGGAGAATTTTTCATGGGCACGGATGCGGTCGATGAAAGCAACTTTGCGGCAGAACACGGCATCGTCAAACCCTGGTTTGTAGATGAAGGCCCCGCCCACAAGGTTTTTTTACCGCTCTACTATATAGATAAATACGAAGTCACCAACACACAATATGCAAAATTCATTATCGCAACAAAAAACACGCCGCCGCCCTATTGGGAACGCGGCGTTTACGCCAGAGGCACAGAATCCTATCCTGTCGTCATGGTCACCTGGCATGAAGCACAGGCCTACTGCACTTCAAAAGGCGGCCGGCTGCCCAGCGAAGCAGAATGGGAAAAAGCCGCAAAGGGCCTTAAAAAAAATCCCTACCCCTGGGGCGCAGCCTTTGATGTCAAAAAAGCCAACATCGGAGGCTTATCCGGTAATCTGGCTCCCGTGGGCAGTTATCCCGAAGGAAAAAGTCCCTATGGTGTTTTTGACATGATCGGCAACGTCTGGGAATGGACCTCGGATTGGTATCAACCCTATCCCGGCAGCACCTACAAAAGCGACCGTTTCGGAAAAGAACTGAAAGTCATTCGGGGTAACTCCTGGTCTTCCATCGGGCATTACCCCGCCGAAGTGCAAAACGAATTGCTCAAATATCATTCCACGGCAACCTTTCGTCTTTTTGCACCCCCGGATTCAACCATCAGCGATGTCGGGTTTCGATGCATGCGACCCGCTTGAATTCATTTCAACCTTCTTCCGAACACCCCGCTTCAGACTTGACCTCACTCCGAATCAAAACCCTCGCCGCAGCAGGAATTTCCCCCATTACACTCTCTGAAAAAATCGACTGGAATGGTCCTTCTTTCCTTTTGCACGGTTCCGAAGGGGGCTGGTTTGACGGCCGTTTTTCACTGCTGGGCGGTGCCCCTTTCGGCATTTTTCAGAGCAAAGGCACGCACAGCCGTTTTGAAAATTTTACCTCACAGACGGCACCGGAGACACACTATGCCGGAGACCCGCTCGTCACGCTGCAAACCCTGCTGGATCGATTTCAAACAAGAGATGCCAAAACAGACTCACTCAAAATCCCCTTCGCGTCCGGCGGTGTCCTTGGTTTTTTCAGCTATGAACTGCTTCATCAATTTGAAAACATCCCTGAGACAAAGGCAGATTCGGCCCTGCCGGATATCTACCTCCTCTTCTTAAATTGCTACCTCATTTTCGACCACAAAAAAGACCTCATCCACCTTATTTACAATCTTGCGCCGGAAATTCAATCGGGAACAACACGCGAAGCCGCCCGTCAAAACGCACACGCCCGTATCTCGGCCATCGAAAAAATGATCACATCATCCGAATCCCCGCCTCATCCTCAGACACAGATAAAAAAGCCCGACACCTCAAAAATCATCATCAAAGCGGATACGGCAAAAGAACATTACATGGAAATCGTAAAGCGTGCAAAGACCAACATCGCCGCCGGGGACATCTTTCAGGCCAATCTCTCTCAGCGTTTCAGCGGCACATCGAATAAAAATACACTCTTTGAGATTTACCGGCGTTTGTGGCAAATCAACCCCTCGCCTTTTTCCTGCTTTCTTGATTTTGGGGAGATCCAAATTGCCTCCGCCTCCCCCGAACGACTTGTTCGCATCACAAAAGGCACAGGTGGCGACCTCGTTGAAACACGCCCCATCGCTGGCACACGCCCACGGGGGAAAACCTCCGATCAAGATGCCGATTTGGTCAACGCACTCTATCAAAGTGAAAAAGAACGCGCCGAACATCTCATGCTCGTTGATCTCGAAAGAAACGACCTCGGAAAAGTCTGCGAATACGGCAGTGTTGAAGTCGATGCCCTCATGCAGCTCGAAAAATATTCCCACGTCTCCCACCTCGTCTCAAACATCAAAGGCACACTGCGAAAAAACACCTCCCCGCTCAGCGTCTTAAAAGCACTCTTTCCCGGCGGCACCATCACCGGCGTGCCTAAAATTCGCTGTATGGAAATCATTTCAGCGCTCGAAGAAAAACCCAGGGGCATCTACACGGGATCAATCGGCTATATCGGTTTTGACGGCGAAACGGATCTCAACATCGCCATTCGCACCTGGGTCAAACACAAACAAGAAATCAGTTTTCAAGTCGGCGCAGGCATCGTCGCAGACTCCGATCCCGAAAAAGAATATGAAGAAACCCTGCAAAAAGCCGCCGCCCTCATGAAAGCCCTGCATCCCTTTGAATAAGGAGAGACGATGTGGACTTACTTGAATGACCGATTCGTTTCTGAAAAAGAAGCCCTCGTCTCCGTTTTTGACACCGGCTTTCTTTACGGAGACGGCCTTTTTGAAACCCTTCGTGCCTACGACGGCCACATCTTTGCCCTCGACAAACATCTAGAACGCCTCGCCCGATCCGCAACACGACTGCAATTAAAAATCCCGAAATCGTCTCAGCTCGACAATTTACTGCATCAAACCCTACAGCAAAACAAGCTCAAAAATGCCATGCTGCGGCTCACGCTCACACGCGGCGTAAATCCCATTCCGCTGCGCCCCGATCTTTGTAAAAAAAGCACACTCGTCATCACCGCACGGGCTTTTTCCGGCCTTCCCGCAGCACAATACAAAAAAGGTGTTTCCGCCGCCATCGTGCAAACACCCCGAAGCACAGCGACGGGAAGCGGCCCTGCGATCAAGTCGCTTAGTTTTTTAAATAATGTATTGGCTAAACTCGAAATCGATCCCGAAAAACACTTTGAAGCCCTCATGCTCAGTCCCGCGGGACAGCTCTCAGAAGGCACACTCAGCAACCTTTTCTGGGTCGATCAAAACGTAGTGTTTACGCCCGCCCCCGAAACCGGAATTTTAGAAGGCATCACACGGGACATCGTGTTGCAACTCGCCGAAGAAAACGGCTTGGCCGTCAAAATCGGCTGCTATCCTCCGGAAGCATTATTTAAGGCCCAAGAAGCCTTTTTAACCAACAGCGGCATAGAGCTGCTGCCCTTGGTCTCGGTTGATGGCAAAAAGATTGGGACAGGTTTACCCGGCTTGATGACGCAAAAATTGCGAGCAGCCTATGACTTACGGGTGAGGCAGGAAACAGGCAAGAAATAGCGGAAGCTTAGGGGCCTGTCGGACGGAACGACCCTCGACGATAAGTTGCGGGGTTCGCGGAGGGTCGATTGAAATCGACGCGATCCGATGCCGACACCCTGAAAAACCTTGCCTGTCATTTCGAAGAAACAAAGTGACTGAGAAATCTTAAACAACAAATGCTGAACTGCAAGATTTCTCCCTTCGCTCGAAATGACAAGTCGCAAAGCGACAAGGCCAACCTTTCTTCGCCTGAAGGCGAGGGGTTTCAAGCATCCCCGAACGAGACACTAAGGGCTCCTTAAGACCGATTGGAACGCGTCAGTCGAAAATGCGTCCTGTTAAGGATGTTCTCAACGGTCTGAGGTGGTCGAGTAAAAATGGACACTTTTTTTAACACTCTCAGCATTTTTTAAAAGCCATCTGGTAAGCCTCCCCTAAGATAGTACCAGTTAAAAGTAGAGTATTCTTCTAAAATGCGCTGAGAGGAGGCTTTACTAATGAAGGGATCGAGATATAGCGAGACACAGATAGTATCGATATTAAAAGAGG
>JALUVJ010000186.1 GCA_027020665.1 Nitrospira sp. | reverse complement strand
GGATGGACAATGGGATACGGCTTTGATTTACAGGAATGGGTTTCCGAAAGTCAGGTCGGTGAATGGGCTCAGTATATGAAGGCGCGTATGGGTTGGCAACATCTGCTCATGGCACGGGGTAGAGTCCACGCTGAATTGGACGTCAAATCTTATTCTGGATTAAAAGCTCACTCCTATGAAGAGGCCGTCTCAAATATGAATTCAGATAGCAGCCGACCCCATTTTTTTGAAGAACGTGATTTATACACACGATTTGGCAATACAATGGATGTGACTCGCCAACATCTCTGGCAATACACATTAGCTGGAGGACATGGTGGTTTTTGGGGTATCTTGTGGAACGGTGGTCCGCTTTATCCAAATCCCGAACAATTGTTAACCTTTGATCAGTTTTGGAAAAATCGTTTTCTCCTCAACATGGGCCGCGCCAATAATCTAACCGATGGTTACGGTTTAAAGACGCCAGATAACACCAATTATGTTTTTTATAAGGAAAATACCAATTCTATTCAGATGTTACTTTCTGGAATGAGCGGTTCCCAGCCAGCGATTGCCATCGATACGAAGAAAGCATATAAAATAGTCAGCTTAGGTATGCTTAGTGCAAGTAATCAAATTTGGACTGCACCATATATTTCTGATTGGGCGATTGGAGTGGGCGACTTTGAAGTCGATATTATTGCACCTATTGCACCTTCGAACTTAATTGTAGAATAGGAAAGAGAAGTGACCCGGCTTGCAGAGACAACTCAAGCCGGGAAAAACCTGCAACTCGAAGCAGAAATAAGGCTTCTTTTTGATGCCCTCAAAAAAATTTATCGAGAAAAAAACTAACGCTGCATTACGAAACCCCAAAAGGCTTAAAGGCCGCCATTGACCGGGAAGATTTTCTGGAACTTTTGGGCAACCTGCTCGACAATGCCTGTAAATGGGCAAAACACCGTGTGACATTAAAAGCCGAACGCACACCCGATTTCATTCAAATACAAATAGAAGACGACGACCCGGGCGCACCCCCGGAAGCCCTCACAAGACTCTCGGATCGCGGCGTGCGCTTGGATGAATCCAACGAAGGGCATGGGCTGGGGCTGGCCATCGTGCAAGACATCGTGGCGCAATATTCGGGAGAAATCGATTTTGGAAAATCGGAGAATTTGGGCGGATTTCAGGTAAGGGTGAAATTCAGGTCAAGACATCAGGGCGGATTTAAGCACGCTCATAAAGATTCAAAAAAAGCTTGATTCTGCGACAGGTTTGGTTCTGCATTCGCTGCAACGATTTCATCTCGCAGCGCAAAGGATACCGGCCTTATACTGCCTTTATGCCGAACCACGGAAAGCGGCGGCAACTCATTGTATTTTTTGAAATGCCGTTCAAGTTTGTTCCCTATTTTGAGAGAAACCTGCTCATGATGAACGCTTGCCCATTGCCATAAAAAAGCTTCCTGTTCTTCCAAAGGAACTTCCGTTTCCGAAAAAACCGATACCGAAATTTGAAGCGCCCGTTCTTCCGGATTTTCCGTGATCGAAATCTCGGGTTTTTTATTTCCCCGAAATGCTTTTAAAGCGGTTTCCAGAACGACGGCACTGCTGTTTTTTTCAAGTGCGTCTTTTTCTTTAAAAATGAGACGGCCCCGGAAGCCTTCCTGAATAGCCGCAGCGATAAAAGTCGCCGTTTCTCCGGCTTGTTTTTTTTGAGTGCCGCTCACGAAGAGACAAATCTCAAGTGAATGCCGAAACCCGCTGTGAAAGAAAAACCGGGCCATATCGTAATACATGCCTTTGATGTATATCGCCGGAAAACGGGAGCGAGGCAATGTTTGAAGCTTAGCCTTTCCGGCCAGGTCAATGCCGAGTGGGGCGGCGAACATTTTTATGAGCCATCGGGCCGTGCCGCGCATTTCGGCTCTTTCGTGAAAGGCGGCCGTCCAGGCCAGCCGGTCGATGAACGCACCGCGAATGCGCGACGCGTCTTGTAGCGATACGCTGCCGTTTGAAAGCGTGGCGATGCCTTTTAAGGTATCACCCAGTTGGCTCATCGTTTGAAACCGCATGGGCTTTATTTTGACATTTCAGGGTAATGGGACGCAAACAAGATTGTTCGCAACACAAAACAAGCTTGAGGGGGTGGCCGACCGCTTTTCAGCTTTTGCAAAAAAACTCAGGCAACGGCGGTGCCGACTTCCAGGGCCTCAAACCAGTCGAGGAAATGCTGAACATGCTCGCCTTTAAAGAGACTGCCGTGCTGAGGTGCCAGGATCTCCACCTCCAGGCCCCTTGCGCGCTTAATCCAATCCTGCTTGGCCCGATTTGAAGGCATCCAGCGCTGATGAAACATTTTCATTTTGTTGATGTGCGCCTCAAAATCCTCGACGAACATCGGCGCATCGGGATGATCGAGTGCGGCCCCGACATCGCCACTCATTAATATCTTGGCTTTGGCGTCGTAAACATGGAAATTCCCGGAGGCGTGCAGGTAATGCGCGGGAATAAATTGCAACTTCAGGCCATTCAAATCCAAGATGTCTCCTTCATCGGGAATGGGCATGTACTTGATTTTTGTGGAGCCGAAATGACGAATAAAGCCCTCCCAAATCCGGGGGGTATGGAGCCGGGCATGCGGCAGGGCCTGCTCCCACAGCCCCAGTGAAGAAATAATATCCGGGTCCTGATGGGAGGCAAAGAGATCTGTTATTTCATCCAAAGACACATGATGCAAGATAGCGGTGAGCATGCTGGCAAAAACCTCGATGCCGCCGGGGTCCATCAGGAGGCAACGGTTTCCAGATTGAATCATGTATTGGTTGGTGTCCACAATGCCCTTAACTTTTTTGGAATCACGCCCAAAAACATGCCACTGATGTGCTTCGTTATAAAGGCAAATGGACTTCATGCTACACCCTCCCGTTGAATCTGCGCCATGACCGTTGTCAGTTGTTGGTTGCAGCGCATTACACGCTCGCGGATTTTCTCCGTCGAAATTTCCAAATCATCTGCAACGACCTCAAGGCTTTGCCGAAAGGCTTGCGATGAAGCGGCTTCGACACGCGACACCGTGGAAATCACCTTTGAACTCCGGATGCTGTTTTTCATTTCATTGAGTTGAAAAATAAGTCCTTCTAAATTTTGAAGAAAACGGTTGCGATCCTCCTTGGCCTGCCGCTCCAGGTTCTCAATCACGGGAGGCAAAGATGAGGCGTGCTCCGCCTGCCCCGCTTCCTGTTGCACACACTGATAGGTTTTTAATATTTTTCCGTAGCGATGATAGGAAACGGCGAGCCGGGAAAGCACTGAAACATCTTGCGAAATCCGCACTACCGCCTGGCTCACATCCCGCGCCACTTGTTCAATATAGTCAGTGATGGGTCGAAATCCTTTGGCGGATTCGCCCGCACGGTGTGAGATGGTTTTGGCATTCATCACACCCAGGGTCATGTCTTTCGCGATTTCATTCACACCGTTTAGCTCTGCGGTGACCGTTCCGGCGGTAATGAGGATGGTCTCTTGTGCGGTCGTATTTTTTTTCAAAGCTGAAAACCTGTCATCCCGTTAAAGCGTTCAACAACAGTATACCAGAGCTTTTGGAAAACACAGGGCGACACAACAAAAAGGGACTCCCTTGAAAAATAAGCGCGCAGCGGCTATGTTTCATGAGGAAGCGCCGATGACATTCACAAGGGAAACGACATTTTGCCTATTCCCGAACGCTCCCGACTTTATCTTGCAATCGATCAAGGCGGGCACGCCGGTCGCGCACTGGTGTTTGACCGCGCAGGCCGCATTATTGCCCGGAGCGAACAGCAGATTTCAATGCAACAGCCTCACCCGGGTTGGTTTGAGCACGACGCGGAAACCTTGTCGGCCTCGCTTCAGACTGCGATTTGTGAAGCGGTTGCGCAATTAGGCCCGCAAAAACACGGATTGTGTGCGGCGGGGCTGGCCACGCAGCGTTCCAACATTGTTTGTTGGCATCGGAAAACCGGAGCGGCTTGCTCCAAGGTCATCAGTTGGCAAGATCGGCGTGCCGCAACATTCATGCAGCCTTTTGAAGCGGAAGCTGCGCGCCTTCATGAAATCACCGGGCTTTTTCCTTCCGCCCATTACGGCGCGAGCAAACTGCGCTGGTGTCTCGACCATCTTCCTGCCGCGCAAAAGGCATTGGAAGACGGCACGCTCTGTTGCGGTCCTTTTTCCAGCTTTTTAAGCGCAAGGCTCACACGTACCGCTCAGGCACGGGTCGATCCGGCCCATGCCGCAAGAACCTTACTTTGGAATATTCATACGAAAGACTGGGATGCCCGGCTGCTGGAAAAATTCGGTATCCCTTTACAAGTCCTGCCGAAGTGTGTGGCCTCGCGACATGCCTTTGGTTCCATCACCGTTTCAGGCCTCGAAATTCCCCTGTGCATCGTTACCGGAGATCAAAGTGCCGCGCTTTTTCAGGCCGGGCCGCCTCAGAAAACAACTACCTACATCAATATGGGCACGGGGGCTTTTATTCAACGTATTTTGGAGTACCCGCTGCCGGATGCACCGCGACTTTTGCACAGCGTGGTTTTTTCCGAAGATCATCGATATCAATACGCACTCGAAGGCACCGTCAACGGCGCAGGGGCCGCCTTATCCTGGTTTTCAAAACAAGCACACTGTCCGGCCTGGCCTAAGACCGCCGAAACCTGGCTGCGCGAAACAAAAGCGCCGCCCCTGTTTATCAACGGCATCGGCGGTCTCGGCGCACCTTTTTGGCAACCGGAAATTGATAGTTATTTTATCGGCGAAGGCGACCGGGCCGCACAATTTTGCGCCGTCGTGGAAAGCATCTTGTTTATGATTCAAGCCAACCTGGATGAAATGCACAAGGGCTTAAAGCCGCCTAAAACCCTGTGTTTGAGCGGCGGGCTCTCGGTTTCAGATCCTCTTTGCCAAAAACTGGCCGACCTTTCGGAGACCCCGGTACGGCGAGCAATACAGCACGAAGCCACGGCCCGCGGTCTGTTTTATTTGATGAATCCGTCCTCAAGAAACGACGCGGAAGCCGCCTCGCCACAGCGTTTCCCCCCCCGAAATGCACCCGAATTGCGGCAACGCTATCAGCGGTGGCTTAAAAAGATGAACACGCTGACCGAAGCCTTGCAGTAAACAAAAATTGAGCGATCTTTATTAAAGCAATATCCGCGAAATTGCCCCTCAGCCGCTTCATTGACATTAAATTGAGCAAAGTGATAGATTGATTTACCGCTTTTAAGAGGACGACCTGTGTTAGTTCAGATGAAAGTGCGGGGCCTGATGTTTGACCCCTACAACAATGCCTACATTATTATTTTACGCGGCGAGGAAAACACAGATGTGCTGCCCATTTGGGTGGGGCGTCCCGAAGCCAATGCGATCAGTCTCGCACTCGAAGGCATTTTCACCCCGCGCCCCATGACCCACGATTTGATCAAGTCCGTACTGGATACTGCCGACGCGAAAATTATCAGCATTGTGGTCACCGAATTAAAAGAGAATACCTATCTTTCAAAAATACATCTGACCTATCAAGACTCGGAGTTCACAATCGACTCACGGCCGAGTGACGCCATTGCCTTGGCTTTACGTGCGGATGTCCCTATTTTTGTAGCCGAAGAGGCCATCAAAAAACCCAGCTCGGAAGAATTGGACCGCTGGCTTGAAAACCTGCGGCCGGAAGATTTCGGGAAATACGACACCTAAGGGAGTTTTTCCCAAAGAGATTAAACGATGAATATCCCGTTAAAAGTTGATGCCGTCGTCGCCGATCCGAATAGCGGAGCACAGATCGTCATTTTAAAGGATGAGCAGAATTTAGAATTGCTGCCCATTTGGGTGGGCATGGGCGAAGGCAATGCCATTCGTTTTGCGCTTGAAGGCATTACCTCGCCCCGGCCCTTGACCCACGACCTGCTGAAGGATTTTTTAAATCATCTGAAAATCCCTTTGGAAAAAATCCTGATCCACAGCATCAGCGGCACCACGTATTACGCCTCACTGCACCTTATTCAAACGCGGCCGGCGGCAACAACGGCAGCCCAACCGGACGAAGCCGTCGCCGAAAACAAACCCGGCGATTTGAGTGAGGAACCGGAGGAGTTGACTGTAGACGCCCGCCCGAGTGACGCCATTGCCCTGGCGCTTCGCATGGGGGTGCCCATTTATGTCACGGAAGACGTGCTTCGTAAAAAAGGCGCTGAAAACCTCGACGCCTGGCTTGAAAAACTCAAACCCAAAGATTTCGGCCCCTACGATGTCTGATTTTTTGTCTTTTGTTCGGTGTTCGGTAGGGGCACGGCATGCCGTGCCCCTACCGATTACGGATTGAAGATAAAATCAAAGGCGCCGTCCCAATTTTGGCCGTTGGGATAGATCGTCTCCAGATATACCGGATTTGCAATCGCCGTGCTGCGCCAATCGCCCGGGTCGGCACCCTGGTTCGGTTCCTGCTCTGCGAATCCGTCGACAAAGACCGCGTTAAGCAAGTCCGTGCAGTCGTCATTCACATCGGCACACTTCGTGCCCGTAAAATAATCGCTGTCTAAATTCAGGGCCGAAATGATCATGTCCAGGGAAGGATTGAAAGGGATCCAGCTTCCGCCGGCAGCCGGTGTCGTGCGCCCGCCCCGATAAGTCGCGGTCGAAATCGTCTTTTGGATCCAATCCCAATCCGAATCGTCTTCAAAGAAATAACGGTCGTTTTTCGTGAACAGATAATTCCCCAGATGATTGCCGCCTAAAAAATTCAAAAGCAGCGGCAGCGACAAATCCTGAAATTCCGCGATGGCCGCGCCTTGGCCCAAACGGTCGGAGACGGTGTACATTTGCACCGTCGGGATTTCGCTGATGCCGGGCGTCGGCAAAAACTGCGCCTTCATTTCGAGCCGTCCCCGGGCGAGAAAAACCTGCCGAAGCGGGTTGGCATTCAAATCTTTTCGGACGCGGATGCGAAAGCCTTCGGCCCAATGATTGCCTTCGTCGAAACGCAAAACCATGTCGGCAATCTTTTCCGCGTCCGTCTCCGAAAAATCCATGCGTATCATTGTGGGGTCTTCCGGGTCGCGGTCGTCGGGATTTGTGCCCGCGCCGTCAATAATCAGGCGGCCCTTGACATGCCCTTCCGCCCCTGTTTCCCAGGAAATATAAAACTGCGGCACCGTGCCCGGCGCGGGCGGCGCACTGCGGTCATAAGCGTAATAAAGCCGGATCGTGGTCTGCACATCGCTATCATCCGTCACGCTGTAGTGCGTCGGCGCTTCCGCGTCGTAATCGGGCGATTGTGTATCGTTTTCGGTTTCATAAATAGCGCCGTCGTGGGGCACAAAGTCCGCCATATTGATCAGGACATCGCCGATGCAAGTCCAAGTCGCCACCGCCGATACCATGAAACGCGTCATGCGATAACCGTTTACAAAGGGATCTTCGTCATTGTTGCCGACAAAGGCGCAGGGGCCTTCGATGCCGGACGCGTTGGTTTTCAGTAGCTTTCCCGGTTTTTCAGCGGATTGCGCGCCGCCGGTCAGGCTCTTGGGCAGCGCCATGTCCAGTGCCGGTTTTCCTTGCGTGCCTTGGGCGGCCGTATCGGCATCATTGGATCCGCAGCCTGAAAGCAGTGTGAAAATGAAAAACAGTGCGGGAACAAATAGTAGATTTCGGTTTTTAGACATTGTTAATCTCCTCAAAATAGGCTTGGCTCACGTGGGTCATGTTTTTTACTGTCGGGAATAAAGAGACGAAGAAAAGAGACCGATTTGAAAAATTCGGGTATTATCTTAAGAACGTTCTGATTTCAAAGAAGCGTTGATCCGGTCCGGCTTGGATCTTAAGAGATAAAATTTTTCAACTCCGGCCGATTTTCGTGTCTTCATAATTTAAAGCCGGGGATTTCTGCGCCTTTCACGGCCGATCAGATCAAGGGCACCGAATAATGAACAAATCTTTCACACGCTATGCGATGATGTTATTGGTAATCGGCCTCACGCGTTTAAGCGCCGCCGCTCCCGAAGTTTTGCGGCCGCCCGATGATCCCGCCCAGTCGATTACTTATTGGAAAGCCCACACGCTTTCTGCCCGGAACGACGCCCTGGCCGCCCGCGCACAAGCGGTTTTTGAGGTCTTGCTTCGTTCTTGGGACCGCTCGCGCATTGCGCCCCGTCTGCATGTGGTTGCCTCGGCGGCGGGCCCCTGGGCCGCTTCTTTGGCGGACGGCAACATTCTTATTAGCCGGGCCGCGATTGAAACCTGCCTGCGTTTCGGACCCGAGCGCGCCGAACACCTGTTGGCCTTTGTGCTCGCGCACGAACTGGCCCATCAAGGCGCGGACGACCTCTGGCATCAACGCTTTTTCAGGCTCATCGGCCATCAAGCCCCGGAAATCAAACGAGAGGTTTTGGATGCCTTGCGCACAAATCCGATTCCCTGGGAAGATGTGCGTCAAAAAGAGGCGCAAGCCGATCACGACGCCCTCATCATGATGTCGAGCGTTGGTTACGATCCCTATCAAATTGTGGATCAGCACGATTTTTTCACCGCCTGGGTAGAGAACCTCTGGCAAAGTCCCTGTGGTCTGGAAGAAGAGGCAGACACGGCCTGTCAAAACGCCAAGCGCCGCGCGCTTCAAACCCGTGCGCAATTGACTAATATTGCGACCCAGTCCATGTTGTACGAACTTGGGCTACAGGCCTTTGTCGCCGGGCGTTACGCGACGGCCCGCGGCTACTTCAGCGCCTACGGGCGGGACGTCACCCACCGCGCACTCTTGACCGCCCTGGGGCTTACGCATTTTGAAGCAGCCCGCCGGATCCAAAACAGACTGATTCAAGACAAAGTTCTAAAGCGGCCCGATTTTTATTATCCCTTTCTTTTGGAGGCCGCAGCGGAGGCACGGCCTGTGCCGCCGCGACACGCGGGTCTTGAAAAACGTTCCGCCACGGCGGAGGCACATCAAATCCAAGGCGAAAAAATGCGGAAACATCTTGCACAGGCCGTCGATTTTTTTGAAAAGGCCATCCGCCTGGAACCGGACGCGCCCCTGAGTTATCTTTATCTTGCCTCGACCTATTTATTGGAGGACAATACCTTCATGGCCCGAGGGATTCTTCAAGGCAAGTACATCCCCCGCTTTGGAAACGACGCAGCCACGGCATTGATGCTCGCCATGACAGAGGCCTTGGAAGGCAAGGCCTCTGCGACCGATCCCTTCAAAAGCTTGATCGACCCGGAGACCCGCGCGATCGCCGCCGCCCCGATACCCGCCGATCTCATCCGTTACAGCGCTGCCTTCAATCGGGCCGCCTATCAGCGTTTTTTGGGACGGGCGGGGACAAAAAACAGTTGGGAAAGGCTGGCACGCCAAGCGCAGTCGGAAGGAAACGCCCTGCTTTTCCGGCTCGCCCTCGCCCATATCACACCCAATGCCACGCGTGCGCCGACGCTGAAGGCCGCGCCTAAAGTCGGCGGGCTGCGTTTAGGCGATTCACTTTCCGGCCCGAAGGTTAGGCGCGTCCCGCAAATATCCGAGGCTGAAATCAGCCCCTTGTGGATTGAAGGGGCACAATATCACGTTTACCGTTTCAAAAACGGTGCGCGCTACGTCGTTGCGGCCGACGGGAAAATCCAACAGGCTTGGCAGGATGCCGGAACCGCAAGGCTCAGCAATCAACTGGCCGTTGGCGACGCCGCCGACCGCCCTCTGAAAACGCTCGGCATTCCCGACCGCAGACTCTATTTCACTTCAGGGGCCTACTTGGCCTATGATCGTTATGGCTTGGCGGTCCACCTTGTGGATCAAAAAGTCGCGGGCTGGTTTCTTTACGATGCAAACCAGAATTTCCCGGATTAGTCCGGTATGCGGCAAGTGAGGGATGTAAATCACAAGCAAGTGGATTTGGCGCGAAAAGCGGCGGCAGGCGATGCCGCCGCCCGTGAACGGCTCAATCGCGACATCCATGCCATCATTGACTTTCAGACAGAGCGCTTCTGCAAGCGTTTTTGCAAAGAAAACCGTTACCGCTACCGCTGCACGCTTGATGCCGCCTGGGATGCCGCGCCCGGAGATGCGCTGTTCTGTGAATGGGGCAATGCCAGCTACGCTTGGATGCTGGAGGATTTGACTCACAGCAAACGGCTCGCACGTTTCGCGGGAAAAGAGGGCGCGCGCATTCAAGACTATTTGTACATCATCGCCAATTCCCTTCCCTTTTATGAACGCTGGAAAGATTGGCGCTTTGCCCGAAAGGTGCATGTGCCGACCTATATTCAACAACTGCACCCCAAGGCAAAGCGCATTTTTTTTGCGCTGCGCGCCGGGACGGACATGGCCTTAATTGCCCAGCAGTGCGACATGCTTCTAGATCAATGTGAATGGCTTTGCGAGCAAATCGTGGTCCAATTGACAAAAAAGAACCGCCTCCACTTGCTCGCCCCCCCGCACACCGTTTCACTCACGGCCGACAATGAAGGAGAAAAAGGACTTGAACACGCCGTGCCCTTTTTTGATGAAAGCCCGGAAACACGGGACCATAGAAAGAAGCTTTGGCGGTATTGGGCGAAGCTCAGTGCCGCCGAACAATATGTATTGGAAGCCATGATTATTGAAGAACAGGACGCGGACACCGTATTGACGGCCTTAAAATCTTTGGACATCCGCATCAAGGACGGCGTGCCGCCCGATGAAAGCAATCGCCAACAGCTTTATTATTTCCGGCGAAAAGCCTTGGCAAAGCTGGCACATTGCATGGAAAAAGCATGAAAAGATTGTTCGGTAATTCAAATGAAACGGGTTTCGCTGTCTTATGTTTTACATGCACCCGAAGGAAACGATGAAAAACGGCGGACATGTCGATACAACGGATTTGGCAGCCTACTGCGAAAAGCCCGAAGCCGACGAATACAGGAGCATTCGGCTTCACTTGGCGATTTGCCCAAGCTGCCGGAACCGGGTGCAGGCGCTGAACGCCCTGGAAGACAGGCTTCGGGAAATGCTTTTCCGGCCGAAGACTTTTACAACACAGGATAAAGATGAAAGCCCGCAGACCGGAACCCAAGGGGCTGAGGATTTAAAAGCGGCCTTGCATTACGCGGCCCATGCCCCGGCCATGCGGCGGGTTTTATCTGAAAATGAAGCCAAACCGGAGGCCCCATCCCCCAGAGGCAGCCAAGGCGGCTTTTTTGACAAACTAAAACGCAGTCTGAGTTTTCGCATGCCGCTCCGGTTAACCGGTCCGGCAACTGTTGTCGTGGCCGCTGTGCTGTATGTGCTTGCACTCATGTCTGTGAACACACCCACGGTGGTTCACTTTCAGGAAAATCCGGTGATACAATTCACCCCTGCCGATCAAGCACCCGGCATCGGTTTTTTCAAGCGCGCGAGAGAGAAGGCAGCGCCCTATGACGGCATCTCTGTTGAACTTGCCGGAAAGGAGGGCATCGCGTTATCCTGGCCCCCGGTTGCACAGGCGAGGGGCTACACCCTCCGCTTGCGGGAATTTAAAGACGGGCAAGAAATCGTGTTGACGGAACGGGACATAAACAAACCGGCCTTGCTATTGAAGGGAATTACCCTCGAAATCGGCCGCCGTTATGCCTGGACGCTGTCCGGCCGCACTGAAGCGGGCGAACACTTTTCCGCCTCCGGCGGTTTTGTCCTTAGCAAGGGGAAAGGATGAAAATGAAACGCAAAATCAGACCGTTTCAAAAAATCGCGGGCGGCGCCTTGTTTGTTTTTTTAGTGTTTCTCGGTTTGAGCGAGACCGTCTCCGCGACATCGCGCGGGATTACCCTGGAAGCCGTTCCGAAAACCAACACGGCGTTAGATCCGTCCACTCAGGGTATTTATCGCGCCTTGGTTATCGGCAACAATGACTATGCCAACGGCGCGAGCCCCTGGAAAAAACTCAAAACCGCCGTTAACGATGCCCGTGCCGTGAGCCGCCTGCTCCGGAATTATTACGGGTTTACGGACGTGCGCCTGCTTGAAAACGCCAGTCGCCGCGACGTGCTGCTTGCGCTGCATGCGCTCTCTCAACGGGTTTTGGCACATGACAGCGTGCTGGTTTATTATGCCGGGCACGGGTACTTGGACACGGAAAACCAGAGAGGCTACTGGGTGCCTGTCGATGCGAAAGGCCGGGATCACACAACCTTTTTGAGAAATTCGACGATCCGGGACGAACTCATCACCATCGCCGACCGCGCACGGCATACCCTGCTGATTTCGGATTCCTGTTTCAGCGGCACGCTGCTCAGAAGCGGCAGCCGGGGCGTCGATCCCGACATCGGCAGCGAACGCTATTATCAGAAAGTCGCCAATAAAAAAAGTGTGCAAATTCTTTCGGCGGGCGGCATCGAATACGTCGAAGACAACTACAAAAACTCTGGACATTCGCCCTTTACCTATTTTTTACTGAACGAACTCAAAACAAATAACCGGCCGCTGCTCACCTTCAGCGAACTGTCCACACAGGTCGAAAAAGCGGTGGCCAACAATGCCGAACAGGTCCCCGAAAGCGGCGTGTTGCATGGCGCCGGAGATGAATTGGGTGAGTTTATTTTCATGAAAGTGGAAATCACGCTAGACGGCCTGCCCAAGGAAAAGGTCAAAATCGACGTTCAGATTAACGAAGCGCAAAAGGATAACACAAATCAGGCAGACACGCCGCCGAAGGATGCAAATTCTCCCCCTGCCCTTCAAAAAAAAGACAGCAAACGCATGCGGCCGCTAACCCCGCTGCCTACTTTTTAAGGTGAAGACACAATGAAAATGATGCCCCCCAACCCCTTGTTGATGTTTGTTTTATTTCTTTCCGGTTTTATTCTGCCCATCACCGCTGTTCAGGCCGAAGATAATACAAGCCTCACGCTCGGCGTCAAGCTGCACGGTGTGAATCAAGGCGGCGAAAACCGTAATCGCGGAACGGACTTTGATTCCACGAAAGGAGGGCAACTGGCGCTACACACCGCCTTCCAACAAGGACGTTTTTACACGGGGCTGAGTTTTCAGAGCGGAAACTACACATTCGACAATACGGGGCCGGATTTGCACTTTGCCTCCGGTTTATCCCTGTCTTCCGACAGTGTCACGATCAAACACAGTGAAGCAGATTTGATCGCCGGGTATTTTTTCTGGGAGCAGGTTTCACTTTTTCTGGGGATTAAAGGCATTGAAGACAAGTGGGACAATATGGATTATAAACAAAATTTCGTCGGTTTCGGGTTGGGCATCTCAGGGATCTGGCCGATCGCCGACGATTGGGACGCCTACGGTTCTCTGGGCTTTTTGCCTTTCGGTCGCGTTGAAGCCAACGGTACGGATGTCGGTGACGGCAAAAGCAGCGCCCTTGAACTGGGTGCGGTCGTTCATGTTACGGACCAAGACCGGATCAGCCTGGGACTCAAATTTTCTTCACAGGTCTACGATTTTGATTCCGGAGATCAACAGGAACGCCGGACGGGCGGGATCTTTCTCGGATACAGTCACACCTTTCTTCTGTAAGGGCTGATTGCATGGGGTCCTTTAAATCCATTTTTTTTGTTTTTATTTGCCTCATGATTTTGCCCGGCTCTCTTTTATCCACGCGGGTGCGTGCGGAAACACAAGGGGTCAAACGCGATGAAATGACGGTGTCGATCACGACACATCTTGGGGACCGTCAGACCTTCCAAAAAGGGGACCCCCTCTCGTTTTTGTTGAGCCTGAATCGGGATGCGTATCTCCTGCTCATTTATGAAAACGCCGCCGGAAAACTGCTGCAAATCCTGCCAAACCCTTTTGAAGAGCAAAGGCTTTATCGCGCCGGTCTTTTTATGCCGTTTCCGGACCGTACCGCATCTTTTCGTTTTAAGATCGATGCTCCTTTTGGGAAAGAAACACTCTGGGCCTTTGCCTCCGATCTGCCCTTTCCCGGATTAGAGGGAAAACCACTGAAAAACGGGTTTAAATTACTTACCTCGGAGCTGAGCGTCATTCGGACGCAAATCCGCTCGGCTCAGGTCGGTGCGTTTGGCGAAGCCGCGCTTTCGATTTTTTCAAAGCCCCGGGATTGACGGTGCCGTCTTAAGGCGCTATTTTAATTTTGACTCAAAATCAATCGCCGATTTTGGGTATTGACAACGAAGCGATTTTATATCAAAATACCTTGTTTTAATCCTAAAGATATTTAAAAGGGTCGTGAATGAAAACCACAGCGTTTAAGAAAAGCGATGTCAAAGAAAGGTGGTATGTTGTTGATGCCGAAGGCCAAATCTTGGGCCGAATGGCCACGGAAATCGCCTCCGTTCTCCGGGGAAAACACAAAGCGGTTTTTACACCCAATCAGGATTTGGGTGATCATGTGATTGTGATTAATGCGGAAAAAGTCGCCTTGACCGGCACAAAAGAAACAAACAAGGTTTATCATCGCCACACAGGATATGTCGGCGGCATCAAGTCAACCACCGTAAAAAAATTACGGGCGGAAAAGCCGGAACGCATTGTGCAATATGCCGTTCAGGGCATGCTGCCCAAAACAAAACTCGGCAACGCAATGGCAAAAAAGCTGAGAGTGTATGCAGGCGATACGCATCCGCACCGGGCACAGCAACCCGAAGTCCTGCAACTTTCTTCATAAAAGAGGTATTTTTAAAATGGCGGCAGCGCACAAAATCATCACAGGGAAACGGAAAAATGCCATTGCCCGTGTCTATTTGACGCCGGGGGAAGGCAGCACCATTGTCAATGGCCGGGCGGCAGAAGCCTATTTCCCCCGCGAGGCATGGAAGTTCATCATTCGGCAACCCTTTAATCTGACTGAAACAACGGGCAAGTACAACGTTGTTGCGAATATTCAAGGCGGCGGCTTAACGGGTCAGGCGATTGCGCTGCGTCACGGTATTTCCAAGGCTTTGCTGGACCTTGCCCCGCACTTACGGGATTCGCTCAAAAAAGCGGGGTTTTTGACGCGCGATGCCAGGAAAAAAGAACGTAAAAAATTCGGCCAGAAGGGCGCAAGGGCGAAGTTTCAATTTTCTAAACGCTAACGATCTTATTTTCTTCAGTTACAAAAAAAGGGAAGGTCGGTCGGCCTTCCCTTTTTTTGTAACCTAAAACGGATTTATCATGAAAAAAGTCGGTATCATCGGCGCAACCGGATACACCGGCAGCGAGTTGCTTCGTCTGCTCACACAGCATCCCGAAGTGGAAGTCACCGCAGTGACCTCAAACCAATCTCCGGGAAAAGCCTTGACGGAGCGCCTTCCCGCGCTGAAGGGACATTACGACTTAGCCCTTGAAGTCCCGGATGCGGAAAAAATTTCAAAAAAAACCGACCTTGTTTTTATTGCCCTTTCCCATACCACGGCCATGCCGGTGGTCAAACAATTTATCACACTGAACAAGAAAGTCATTGACCTTTCGGCGGACTACCGCCTGAAGTCCGCCGTGCAATACAAAAAATGGTACGGCACGGCACACACGGCTTCCGGGCTTTTAAAAAAACGGGTCTACGGTCTCACGGAGATTTACCGGGAACAAATCAAAAAAGCCGCACTCATTGCCAATCCCGGCTGTTATCCGACCGGAACACTCTTGGCGCTCTACCCTTTTTTAAAGGCAGGGCTGCTGGATACGGACCGGGAAATCATCATTGATGCAAAATCAGGGGTTTCAGGCGCAGGACGCACGCCTTCGACAAAAACACATTTTCCCGAAGTCAATGAAGGCCTCTTGCCTTACAACATCGGCACACACCGCCACCTGCCTGAAATCGAACAGGAGATCACCGTTTTTTCCGGGGAAAAACCAAAGACGGTTTTTACGCCCTACCTGCTGCCTGTAAACCGGGGCATCCTTACAACTCTTTATTTCCCGTTAAATCGAAGGCTTTCACAAAAAAAGATCGCAGACGTTTTATCCTGTTATCGAGAAGAACCCTTCATCCGCTGTCTGGATCATGCACCTAATCTTTCCGCGGTGCGCGGCACCAATTATTGTGACGTGGCCGTTTTTGAAACCGCGACGCGAAAAACCCTGATTATTATGTCGGCGATAGACAACCTGGTGAAAGGGGCGGCCGGACAGGCCATTCAAAACATGAACCTGATGATGGGCCGACAAGAGTCGCTCGGCCTCACACAACCCGGACTCTTTCCTTAAAACTTTATTAAAGAGTATTGATGACATGAAAACCACAACACATATTAAGGAGATTCAAGGCGGCATCACTGCCGTCGCAGGATTTACGGCCGCCGGACTTTCGGCGGGCATTAAAAAGAATAAGGCATCCGACCTTGCGCTCGTGAGCGCGGACCTGCCCTGCACCGTCGCGGGCCTCTTTACAAAAAACAAATTCCCGGCCCCGCCGTTGCGGCTCAATAAAAAACACCTTAAAAAAGGCGGCGGCCGCGCCATTATCGCCAACAGCGGAAACGCCAATGCCTTTACGGGCGAGCAGGGCGAAAAAGACGCAAAAGCCATGGCGTTAGAGACAGCCCGCCAACTGAATATTTCCCCGGAAACCGTTTATGTCGCGTCCACCGGCGTCATCAGTCAATTCTTGCCCATGCAAAAAATCCTGCCCGCCATCCCGACGCTCTGCGCGGGTCTTTCAAAAGAAGGTAGCCGTGCCGCCGCCGAAGCCATCATGACAACGGACACCCGGGCAAAAGAGTGCGCTTTTCAAGGCCCGGTCGGCAAAGACACGGTATCCATCGGCGGGATCGCAAAGGGTTCAGGCATGATCCATCCCAACATGGCAACCATGCTGGCCTTTTTATCGACAGATGTTGCAATGACCCAAAGCCTTTTGCAATCCGCCCTGCGTGAGGCGGTTGATGCCTCCTTTCACCGCATCACCATTGACCGGGATACGAGCACCAACGACATGGTCCTGCTCTTTGCCAACAGTCGTCAGGGCAAAATCATCAACAAAAAAGGCCCGCGTTACCGGCAATTTACCACGCTCTTAAAAACCGCCTGTATCACGCTGGCCAAGATGCTCGTTCGAGATGCCGAAGGCGCCACAAAATGCGTGGCGATTGAGGTGAAAGGCGCAAAAGACGACAAAGCGGCATCGAAGATTGCTTTTGCGATTGCCGATTCACTTCTGGTGAAAACCGCTTTTTTTGGAGAAGATGCCAATTGGGGCCGCATTGTCGCAGCCGTCGGAAACGCCGGCATAAAGGTCAAACCGGAAGAAATTAATCTTTTTTTCGGTCCGACCCAACTGGTCAAAAACGGGCACTATCTGGGGGTCGAAGCCGAAAAAAAGATTGCCGCCTATTTAAAATCGAAAGAAATTACACTGAGGCTTGTCTTGCAATCCGGAAAAGGGAAGTCCTGCGTTTGGACTTCAGACCTCAGCCTCGATTATGTCAAGATCAATGCGCTTTACCGGACATAAAGGGAAGCCCTGATGAAGGAAAGAGGAGGCCGTATCATCTCTGTTTTGACACGTTTTATTTTTGGGAGAAACACGCTTTCATTGACAACAGCCCTCATTTTAAAATAAAACTGAAGTCTTTCAAGAGAGTACGAGGAGAAAATCTCCAAAAATGTGAAAAACCGTCAATATGGCATGATTGACCTTTTATGAATTTTTTACACAAAAGATGACCCGAAAAAAAACAAAAAATAAGAGTCCGTGGGAAGGTGCGGCCTGGGAAGGGCGTTTTACGGAAGCGGCGGATCCGCTTGCGGCGATTTTTACAACTTCGTTTACCTTTGATCGTGTGCTTTTCCCTTACGATATTCAAGGCAGCATCGTCCACACGGAAGGGCTGGCCCGGGCGGGATTGCTGACGGAAGCGGAAAAAGACACGTTGATCGGCGGCTTAAAAGAAATCCGAAAAGAGATGGAAAAAGAAACGCCTGCGGATATCGCCCGTCAGGCGGTGATTGACGAAGATATTCACATGCATATTGAACGGCGCCTGGTCGAAAAAGTGGGCGAAATCGGTGGAAAATTGCACACGGGCCGGAGCCGAAATGATCAGGTGGCGACCGACTTGAAGCTTTATCTTCGAGCCGAAACGGCGCGCACGGTTGAGTTGATCCAGGTTTTGCAAGGCAGCTTGCTTGCGCGTGCGGAAGCGGAAATTGAAACTTTTTTGCCGGGCTACACGCATTTGCAGCAGGCGCAGCCGGTTAGTTTGGCCCATCATCTTTTGGCCTATTCTGAAATGTTGGCGCGGGACTGCGGCCGTTTTGAGGACAGTCTCAAACGGCTTGATCAAATGCCCTTGGGTGCGGGCGCATTGGCAGGCAATAGCTTCGGCATTGACCGGAAAGCCAACGCGAAGGCCCTGGGTTTTAGCACTGCAACGGCCAACAGCCTCGACACGGTTTGTGATCGGGACGGGGTGATTGACTATCTCTCCGCCGCATCGATGCTCATGATGCATCTCTCGCGCTGGGCTGAGGATTGGATTTTGTGGGCATCGGCCGAGTTCGGCTATCTTGTGCTGCCGGATCGCTTGGCCACCGGAAGCAGCATGATGCCGCAGAAAAAAAACCCCGACGTGTTGGAATTGATTCGCGGCAAAACCGGGCGCGTTTATGGAGATTTGCTGTCTTTGCTTACGATGATGAAAGGCCTGCCGCTCTCTTATAATCGTGATCTTCAGGAAGATAAAGAACCGCTTTTTGACACCGTGGTGACGGTTCAAGCTGCATTGCGCATAATGAAGCAGCTTACGGATGCCGTGGTCTTTAAAAAAGAAACGATGGGTAATGCCGCAAAAGACGGACTTTTACTCGCGACAGACCTTGCGGATTATTTGGTGACAAAAGGACTTCCTTTTCGTCAGGCCCACAAGGTCGTGGGTCAAATTGTGTTTAAGTCCATTGATGAAAACCGGCCTTTTGAAAACTGGCCCTTGGAAAAATTTCAGAGTTTTTGTCCTTTGTTTGAGGCCGACTTGTTTCAGCGCCTAACCCTTGAAGGGGCGATCGAAAAAAAGAGTGGTATCGGTGGCACGTCCTTAAAATCGATCAAAGCAGAAATTCGTAAAATGAAGAAAAAAAGGAAATGACGAAAAAACAGCCTACAGCCTTTTGGGCAGGGGCACGGCATGCCGTGCCCCTGCTGATCGTTGTGATTGGCTTACTATTGCAGGGCTGCGGGCGAAAAGGGCCGCCTGTGCCCCCGCCGGAAGAGGGCGTGCAAGGGCAAATGTTTTAAAAATCAGCATAAGGAGAACCATGCAGGAATTTACATATCAAAACGGCATGCTTCATTGTGAAGACGTTTCGCTTGCGGCGATTGCTGAAAAAGTGGGCACGCCGTTTTTTGCTTACAGTCACAGCGCGCTGACCGATCGTATCCGGGCTTATAAAACGGCCTTTGCCGAAGTGCCGCACTTGATTGCTTTTGCGGTCAAAGCCAATGCCAACATTGCCGTACTGAAAACCTTCGCCAATGAAGGCGGCGGGGCCGATATTGTTTCGGGAGGGGAACTTCACCGCGCGCTCGCGGCGGGCATCGACCCCAAAAAACTCGTTTTTGCCGGTGTGGGAAAAACAAAACAGGAAATGTCTGCGGCGCTGCACGCGGACATTTTAATGTTTAATATCGAATCTTCACAAGAATTGACGGCACTGGACGAAGTCGCCAAGACACAGGGGGTCAAAGCCCCGGTGGCGCTGCGTGTGAATCCCGATGTCAATCCCAATACTCATCCCTATATTTCAACGGGACTGAAAAATAGCAAGTTCGGCATTGAAATCAGCAAAGCGGTTTCCGAATATCAATTGGCTGCGCGGCTTTCAAATATCGAAGTCGTCGGCATTCATTCCCACATCGGCTCTCAATTGACCGAAGTGAAACCCTTTGTGGATGCCCTGGCCTTGATTTTAGAATTAATCGAAGCCCTGCGCGCGCAGAACATGGACATCCGCCACTGGGACATCGGGGGCGGACTCGGCATCACTTACGAAGCAGAAAACCCGCCTTTGGTAAAGGACATGGCTGACGCGATCCTGCCGCTTTTGAAAAAAAGCGCTTGTCATATTATTTTGGAGCCGGGCCGTTCGCTTTCGGGCAATGCCGGGGTCTTGGTCACACGGGTCATTTACACAAAAGAAGGCGAAGCCAAAAATTTTGTGGTCGTGGATGCGGGCATGAATGATTTGGTCCGTCCGAGCTTCTATCAGGCCTACCACGCCATCCGACCCGTCAGCGAAAACCATCGCGTGCAGCAAGTGGTGGATGTGGTCGGACCCATCTGTGAATCGGGTGATTTTCTGGCACAGGAACGCTCCTTGCCCCAGATGGCGTCCGGCGAACTGTTGGCCGTCATGAGTGCGGGCGCGTATGCCTTTACCATGTCTTCAAATTACAATGCGCGGCCGCGGCCCGCTGAAGTGCTTGTGCATGGCGATGCCTTTGATATTATCCGCAAACGTGAAACAATGGATGATCTTTTACGTGGAGAGGAGATTCCGGATATCCTGCGGAAATTTGAAAAAGTGTAGCATAAACAGGTTCGGAGCAGTTATACTTTCGCAATTTATTTGTGTTGTTCGTAAAAACCTGGAATTACGATGATACGCAGAAAAAAGAAAGAAGGCGGTTTCTTTTTTATCGCATTGCTCGGTTTAAGTGCCGGGGTGATTTTTTTAATCTATCTGACGCAAGGCCGGGAAAAGGACGATAATAAGGCGCAATTGACTTCTTTTTATGAAAAATTTGTGGTTACCGAAGCCTTTATCGCCCAACTGCCAAAAGACTATCCCGAAGACGCAACGGCAGCGATTCGGGAAGAGGTTTCCGATTTTTACAAGGCGGTTTGGAGCGATAAAATCCGAAAAACTGTTTTATATGAAGTCAGCGGAAAAATAGAAACGATGATGGCGGATGAGCAGATCGAAGCGCAGGAGTTGCATGCCTTGCTTCGCCTGATTCGCAAACGGAGGGACATGTAATGCCGACAAAACCCATCCCTTTTTGGAAACTCAGCGGCAGTGGAAACGATTTTATTATTATCGATTACCGTAACCACACGATGCCCTCTCCGGATGAAATGCGCATGTTTGTTTCAAAGGTGTGCCGCCGCGGACTTTCCGTGGGTTCGGACGGCGTCATCATCATCAAGTCTTCTAAAATTGCCGACTTTGGCTGGCACTATTACAACGCAGATGGCGGTGAAGTAGACATGTGTGCAAACGGCACGCGTTGCGCGGCACGTTTTGCTTTTGAAAACAAAATCGCCCCGGCAAAACACACCTTTGAAACCTTGGCGGGCATCGTAAACGCGGAAGTCGTTCAGGAAAACGGCGTACAGGTGCGTGTGCAATTGCCCGACCCTTCTGCGGCGCACTTGGGCATGGACATTACGCTGGGCGATCAAACCTTGACAGGACATTTTGTCAACACCGGTGTTGAACACGTGGTTTATTTTGTGGATGATGTGCAAAAGACGGACATCATCGGCCTGGGACGAAAAACACGCTATCACCATCTGTTTGCGCCAAGCGGGACCAATGCAAATTTTATTACCGTGACCGATCCCCATAACATTGCCATCCGCACCTACGAACGCGGGGTCGAAAATGAAACCCTGGCTTGCGGCACAGGTTCCATTGCTGCGGCCCTCATCGCAACGGCGCTCGAAAAAGTCACGCCGCCCGTTTCCCTTCACACGCAAAGCGGCATGATCCTGGAAGTGAATTTCAGACAAGAAGGCACAACCTTTAAGGATGTTTCTTTAAAAGGCGATGCACGTGTAATTTACAAGGGCGAAATCGAGCAGGAAGCCCTATTATCGTAAGGAAAGGTCAACAATGAATTTGCATGGGTCCATTGTGGCAATCGTCACGCCCTTTCGAGACGGTCGTGTGGATGAAGCGGCGCTGAGCGCCTTGATTGAAGGCCACGTTGCTGCGGGGACTTCAGGTCTTGTGCCCTGCGGCACGACGGGAGAGTCGGCCACACTCACGCACGAAGAACATAAACGTGTCATCGAATTGACCGTTAAAGCGGCAGCAGGACGCCTTCCCGTCATTGCGGGGTCGGGTTCAAACAGCACGGAAGAAGCTGTTAATTTAACCTTGCACGCCAAGTCGGCGGGCGCGGATGCCGCGCTGCTTATCACACCCTATTACAACAAACCCACGCAAGAGGGACTGTACCGGCATTACAAAAAAATTGCCAAGGCAGTGGATATTCCCATTGTGCTTTACAACATTCCCGGTCGCACGGGTGTGAATATGTTGCCTGAAACCGTCGCACGGCTGATGCCCTATGAAAATATCGTCGGCATAAAAGAAGGCAGCGGTTCGATTCAGCAGGTCGCGGAGTTGATTCATCTATGCGGAGAGCGGCTTACGGTGATTTCGGGGGATGATGCCGTTACCCTGCCCATGATGTCCCTGGGCGCAAAAGGGGCCATTTCCGTAACGGCCAATATCGCGCCGGCGCACATGTCTCAAATGATGCTTGCGGCTGAAAGAGGCGATATGGCCGAGGCAAGACATTGGCACAATCAACTGTATCCCCTGCACAAAGTCCTTTTTCTTGAAACCAATCCGATTCCGGTCAAGGCTGCTTTGGCCCTGTTGGGAAAATGCAGTGATGAAGTCCGTCTTCCGCTTGCGCCTTTGTCCGATCAAAATAAAGCACGCTTGAAGACCGTTCTGGCCGAATACGGCTTGCTGTAAACCATGTCTCCCGACGGAACGGGAGTACACCGCCAAAAGGAGCCTATGATGGATCAAGAGGTAAAAAAAACAGCCCTTCGCATGATTCCCTATGGTCTTTATGTGTTGACGGGCGAAACAAAAGAAGGTGAAGTGGCTGCCGCAACAATCAACTGGGTTACACAAACCGCCTTTAGTCCCCCGCTCCTTGTTGCCGGGGTTAAGGCGGACTCCGGCGCGCACAGTGTCATCAAATCGGCAGGGCATTTTGCACTCAACATGCTCGGAAAAAATCAAAATGCCGCCGCTTATGCTTTTTTTAAACCCGCCACAAAGATCGACGGTAAAATCAACGGCGAGGCCGTCCGGACGGGTACAACCGGCGCACCCATCATGGAAAGTGCGCCGGCCTATGTGGAATGCAAACTCATCGAAACGATTGAAAAAGGGGATCACTCCATCTTGATCGGAGAAGTTGTGTATGCCGGTCTAAAAGATGCCATAGACGGAAGACCGGATGATCTCACCCTGACCCTCAAGGATCTGGGGGAAAAGGTTTTTTACGGGGGCTGATTCCGAATCTGTTTATGGGAAATAAGGGATAAAACACTGATGAAAGTGATTGTTGCAGGTGCGGCAGGTCGTATGGGACGGGCCATTTTAGAGAGTCTCTATAATGAGGATGAGATTGAACTGGGTGCGGCCTTAGAAAAAAAAGGACATCCGTCCATTAAAAAAGATGCAGGGGAGCTGATCGGCATCGGGAAGTGGGGGATTGCGGTTACGGCTTTTTCAAAAAAGGCAATAAATAACGGAGAGTCCCTCATTGACTTCACCTATCCGCAAGGCACCCTTCAGATGCTCGAAGAAGCCCTTAAAAATAGTAGGCCGGTCGTAATCGGCACCACCGGTTTCTCGCAGAATCAGTTGCTTAAAATCGAAGCCGCTGCGAAAAAAATACCGATCGTGCTCTCTCCAAATATGAGCGTCGGGGTGAATGTGATGTAT
>JALUVJ010000185.1 GCA_027020665.1 Nitrospira sp. | reverse complement strand
CGTGTGACCTTTCATATCCTGGAAGTCGAAAAACATCTCTCCACGCGAAAACAAGCCATTCGTTTTCTGATTGCTTGCGGGCCTGCCGTGATTCCCGCCGCCGTCATTCAACTGAAAAACCCGCAGTGGTTTGTTGTACGCAACATGCTCGTGATTTTAAAAGGCGTGAACGCTACAGATGAAGTCCTTGAGGTCATGCCTTGTATCAAACACAAGGCTGAGCAGGTGCGTCTGGCGGCACTTCAAACCCTGGAGGCCATTGCGCCGGAAACCGACCTATTTTTAGATGCATTGGGGACCGCCCTGCGCGACTCGGATGAAAGTGTTTCAAAAACAGCCATCAGTCTATTGGTGGCCAGTCGACACGCAAAAGCCGCCGTATTGGTCAGTAATCTTTTTCTGGAAGCAGAACAGGACGGGAAATGGCACCTCCATCAAGGCCTGTTATTAAAGGAGATTGAAAAAAACGGTTCCGCAACTTGGCTGCCTACACTCATAAAATTTAGAAAAGGGGTTTTCTTCATGCTCTTCCATTGGGGTCGGCAACGTCAGATCCAAAATGCAATCCGTAAAGCCATTTCTGAAATTGAGAAAAAAGGAACCGCATGACACAAGATGCCCGGCCTTTTGAAACCCAGGCATCCGGCCTGGACATCGCAGGGAAAAAAGAAGCTGCGCCTTCCGAGAAATCGATCCGGTCCGCGCTGCAATTATTAAGAGGGATCCTTAAAATCGTGCGCGACCGATCTTTTTACCCGCAAGACCATCCGCAAATCCTAGGCGGCATGGATAAGCTGGGCGGCTTGATAAAAAATTTATTTATCGAACGCAATGAACGTATTTTTGTTTTTATCGACGGACAGGTCTACATTGATGACCTGCTGGCCGGGGAAGAAGCCAATCAGGCCGATATTGCACAACTTTTCTGCGACAAAAAAGTAGAAGCCTTGAGTCTGCGCAAGGGACTGCCCATGAGCGAATTCCGCTTATTGCTCGATCATCTTGCCAAGCCCGAAGACCGCTCTGAAGAAGAGAGCGCGCCTTTTCAGGCCTTGCATATCGGCATCGGTTCACTCAGAGTGGGGGAAAACGGTGAAAAACAAATCATGCCCCTGTTTAAAAAATTCGGATTGAATTTGCCCAAATCCGGCGAAAACACAACACGGTTTTCAGATGAAATTGAGTTGATGCGTGAGATTTACAGTGATGAAGCAACGATGAAAAAAACACTGCTGTCAAACTTGGGCAGTGTCATGCATCGATTGGAAACCCGTCTGTTTGAAAAGATTCACACTGTGATTCCGCTTGCGCGCTGCAGGACATTTGAGGAATATATTTATGTGCATGCCATCAACTTGTGCCTTTTGTCAATGGCGCAAGCAGAGGCCTTGGCTTATTCAAAAGAAATCATCCGTGCCGTCGGCATGGGGGCTTTGCTGCACGACATCGGTAAAACCCGGACCGGCTTAAACCCTTTCCGCAGTGAATGGAAATTGTCGGATGACGAAGTCGATCAAATCAAAAGCCATCCGCTACACGGGGCCGCGCTCTTGCTTGAATTCCCCGAAATCCCACGCGTTTCCGTCCTCATCGTTTACGAACATCATCTCAAATACGACGGCACAGGCTACCCCGAAATGACCCGGAAACGCCCACAACACATTGCCGGTCGACTCACCGCGATTTCAGATCAATTTGACGCCATGCACAGCAACCGCCCCGATCAAGCTGCGCGCAAGCCGGATCAGATCTTGGACATTATGGCGGCGGAAAAAGGCAGCGGACTGGATCCTCACCTTTTCGAACAATTCCGCAGCCTGATTAAATCCCGTAAAATCGTTTGAAATGTAAGCCCGCGCTTAGAAGGACGAAAGGTCCACCGAAACCTTCCCCCCTTCCACCTTGACTTTGTAGGTTTTGAGTGCTTTTTTGCTGCGAATGACGTTGAGCACTTGAATGCCGGGCGGAAAGTGTGCCCAGTCGATCACCTCGCCCGTGCGGATATCAAAACGGGCCCGGTGAAAGGGACACTGTATCTTGCTGCCGTCAATGATCTTTCCGCGGCCCAATGGGGCGATGAGGTGGGTGCAGCGATTTTGTGTGGCAAAAAAACCATCCTCAAGATGAAAAATCAACAGCTTTTCGCCATTTACCGTCACGGCTTTTTTATCGTTTAAGGGAATCTCTTCTTCCGGACATACGGGCTGAAAGGCCATAAGCGTTCTCCTTGCTTTTCGATTTAAGAAAGCATATATGATCCGTTCCGAAAAAGCGAGTCGGGTTCCGGGTGATGATCTCTGGTAAACAATACCTTGCCTTCATCTCTCCGGCCTTTCATTGAAGCTTACTCCTTATAAACCCAATCAGAGCTTCCCTTAGTAAACGAGTGTGCTTGAAAGGGCGTGAATTGCCCGCACAGCCACGCCAGCGAGCAATAAAAGCGCATCCCTTAAAAAACAGGTCTAATGTCTCCTTGTGGCCTTGGGGCTTGTTTTCATAAATCGTTTTACCGTCCCTTTTTCGGCCGGTATCGTTTTTCTCAGGCGTGAAATTTTAAGCTGACGGCCCGACACCCAACATTGTTTCAACAATGAAAAAGTGGCGGGCGGCATGCCCTTGGGCAAATCAATCGTGCTATAGTCCGTATAGATTTTGATATGCCCGATGTGTTTGCTTCGAAGTCCGGCTTCGTTAGTGATGGCTCCCACGATGTTGCCGGGCTGCACGCCATCTTGGTGGCCCACTTCGATGCGAAAACGCTCCATGTCTTCCGGAACTTCACGACCGCCTCGAAAATCTCTTTTTGAGGCGAGCTTTAATCGCGGCGGCTCGCGATCAAACTGAGCACGCTTTTCGTCACGGGCCTTTCCCCTCATCAAAAGCGGTCGTTCTCCCTGGGCCAGTTTGACTAAAGCGGACGCAATATCCAGATCCGAAACTCCATGTTCTTCGCGATATTGTTCAACCAGTGTGCGATAAAAAAAGGCATCCTCCGCCGATGCAAGTGTATCGGTAATCTTCTGCTTAAACCGCGCAACACGGATGTTCTGAATGTCTTGCGGGGAAGGCAGGGTCATCAACTCAATCTTTTGTTTTGTTGCCCGTTCGATCTCCTTGATAAGCCGTTTTTCCCGGGGCGAAGCAAACAAAATGGCCTCACCGGTCCGTCCCGCCCGTCCGGTACGACCGATGCGATGCACATACGCTTCGGTGTCGTAAGGAATTTCGTAATTGATGACATGGCTGATGCGCTCAACATCCAGCCCGCGCGCAGCCACGTCGGTCGCCACCAAGAGGTCGATCTTTCCGCTCTTAAGTTGTGCAATCGTGCGTTCCCGTCCCGCTTGCGGGATATCGCCGTTTAAGGCAGAGGCAGCATAACCCCGTGCCTGGAGGCGTTCGGCCAATTCCACTGTCGCCGTTTTTGTGCGCACGAAAATCAGGATGCCGTCGTAGGTTTCCGCCTCCAGAATACGTGTCAGGGCATCCAGTTTGTGCAAACCGCTCACCATCCAATAACGCTGGCGGATGGTCGTCGCCGTTGCCGTCCGTGTTTTAATCGTCACTTCCACCGGCGATTTAAGATAACGCTGTGCGATATGGCGAATGCGTACCGGCATGGTCGCGGAAAAGAGGGCGATCTGACGTTGTTCCGGCGTTTGTTCCAAAATCCATTCCACATCGTCGATAAATCCCATGCGCAACATTTCATCGGCCTCATCCAATACGAGACAGTGCAAATTCGATAAATCCAAAGTGCCGCGTTTGAGATGATCAATGACCCGCCCCGGCGTGCCAACGATCACATGCATTCCGCGTTTTAACTCACGGAGCTGGCCGTAGTATTCCTGTCCGCCGTAAACGGGCAAAATGCGAAACCCTTTCAGATGCGCCGCATACGATTCAAAAGATTCTGAGACCTGGATGGCCAGTTCTCGTGTGGGGGCTAAGACCAAAACTTGCGGTCGGCGTTCATCCAGGTCGATTTTTGATAATAGCGGCAGCGCAAAGGCGGCTGTTTTTCCTGTGCCGGTGTGGGCCTGTCCGACAACATCTTTCCCCGCCAGCATGTGCGGAATCATGGCGGCCTGAATCGGCGAGGGGGTTTCGTACCCCACATCATTCAGGGCTTTGAATACAGGGGCAATAAGATCAAAATCTTCAAAACGGACGGGTAGATCAGATGTAAGGGATTGTTCATTTAACATAAGGCATTCCTATTTCTAGCTAATGAGGGTTATTCCTTTAAAAAAAACGGGGGAAACCTTTCCAAAGGCGGGTGGGTCAAAAAATTCATTATACAGTACCAGCTCCGCCCATGTCTACTACAATACGGAAAAGATCACGGAATGGAGGCTGAATCGGCAAGCTTGAAACTGAAGCTATGCGGTCGTTTGGATTTCAGCGGGATCGAAAACCCCTTTTTCAGTGATAATCTTCGTAACCAATGCCGCGGGAGTCACATCGAAAGCCGGGTTCCCAATCTCCACGCCCTTTGCTGTCATCATTTGGCCTCCGATTTCGCGAACTTCCGAGGGATCGCGTTCTTCGATGGGGATGCCGTCACCCGAAGACACTTCAAAGTCGATGGTCGAACTGGGCGCGGCGACATAAAAAGGAATGTTGTGGGCCTTGGCCAAAACGGCAACGCTGTAGGTGCCGATTTTGTTGGCCACGTCCCCGTTGCGTGCGATTCGGTCCGAGCCGACCACACAGGCCTGAATCGCTCCTTTTTTCATGAAATAGCCGGACATGTTGTCGGTGATGAGGGTCGTGGGGATATTGTCCTGATCCAACTCCCAGGCCGTCAGTCGCGACCCTTGCAATACGGGCCGGGTTTCATCGGCATAAACCATCAGGTTTTTGTGTTTTTCCCAGGCAGCCCGGATGACACCCAAGGCGGTCCCGTATCCCCCGGTGGCCAGTGCTCCCGCATTGCAATGCGTGAGCACGCCCGCACCTGCGGGAATCAAGGCCGCGCCAAAAGCGCCGATTTTGTGATTCATCGCGATGTCTTCTTTTAGGATAGCATCGGCTTCCGCAAGAAGCCGTTCACGAATGACCTCAAGTCCTTTATCCCGCAAGGCCAGCGCCCGCTGTTTCATCCGCTCAATCGCCCAAAAAAGATTGACGGCGGTGGGGCGTGTTGCCGCGAGTTGATCACAGCCTTGGAGCAGGACGGCGTAAAAAGCGTCAAAATCCTTGGCCGTAATAAGCCGGGCCGCAAGCACCACGCCGTAGGCCGCCGTAATGCCGATGGCAGGCGCACCGCGAACGACCAGGGACTTGATGGCATTTGCCACGGCATCCACATTCCGGCAATCCATATAAGTCACTTCTGCGGGCAGCTTTGTTTGGTCGATCAGGCGAACGGCACCCTCTTTCCATTCCACAGTCTTAAACATGAGGGTGATTGTAGGGAATGCCCCAAAGGCTGTCAATCTCGAAACCTGTGAGATGATCCGGGTTATTGCCTTAAGGGTTTAAGGAAAAATTTTAAAAATAGCGGGCTATTCTCCGCAATTTGCGCCTTGAATCTGAAAATTTTATCTCTTGAAAAATTCAACCCAGACTGAATCAGAGCTTCCTGAACATGACATGACCGGAGCTTCCTTAAATCGAAAGCACCCGACTCATTTCAAGCAAGCCGAGATCGAGCGGTTTTTTTGCTTTGACAATTTCAGACAAGGCTGTTGTCGTGATCTTCCCTTTTTGAAGCCCGACCAAGACATTGCTTTCGTTGCAGAGCAGCGCATTTACGGCGGCCGCACCGAAACGCGCCGCCAAAATACGGTCGAAGGCCGTGGGTTGGCCGCCGCGCTGCACATGACCGAGCGTTGTCAGGCGCAGATCGAAATCAATGGTTTCAGGGTGAGTTTTGAAATAGTGTGAAATTTCCAAGGCACTGAACTTCGCCCCCTCGGCGATGACGCCAATCGCATGTGTTTTTCCGCGTTCGTTTGATGCCCGGAAAATTTCCGCAATGGTTTCAGGGCCACAGGGAGCTTCCGGAATCGCTATGATCTCCGCGCCGCCCGCAATCCCGGACATAAGTGCGAGGTAGCCGCAGTTACGCCCCATGACCTCAACTAAAAAAGCGCGTTTGTGGGAGGACGCGGTTGTTTTAAGGCGATCAATGGCTTCCAGGGCAATATTCAGAGCCGTGTCCACGCCAAGCGTGATTTCACTGCCCGGCAGATCATTATCGATTGTGGACGCAATGCCCACCACGGGCATGCCAAGTGCCGAAAGTCGATGCGCGCCCGCTTGGGAGCCATTGCCCCCGATGACAATCAGGGCTTCAATGCCCTCTTTTTTAAGGGTTCTGAGGGCCGAATCCTGCCCCGCTTCCGTTTTAAATTCAAGACAACGGGCACTTTTGAGCAAGGTGCCGCCCTTGCTGATGATGCCGCCGACTTCTCTTGCACCCAGCGGGATGAAGTCGCCATCAATCAGTCCGGAGAATCCCTTGCGCACCCCCATAACTTCAAGACCCGCATAAACGGCCGTACGTGTGACGGCGCGAATGGCCGCATTCATTCCCGCAGCATCTCCACCGCTGGTGAGTACCCCGATGCGTTTAAACATGAACAAGACTCCTTATACTGAAAGCAGGGCAGGGAGCACCTTTCAATCCTGATTCTAACATGCGCACCTTAAAAAAAGCCCCAAAATCCCATACAAGAACTTGAGTCGATTCTACCCCTTTTATGATGCTTTGAGAAGGCGTAGAATAGAAGCGGGAACCCCGTGAATAAATCCCGGTCAGCACATAAAAAATATCCATGCTTCGTGTGCATTAGGAGGAAATCATGAACGCGCTCGCAAAAACCGACCGTTTGATTCTTTGGTTTGAAGAAGTGCAGTTGGATGATCTCCCGCTCGTGGGCGGGAAGAATGCATCCCTGGGAGAGATGTATCAGGCCCTGTCTAAAAAGGGGATTCAGGTCCCGAACGGCTTTGCGGTCACCGCGACGGCCTATCATTTATTTATCCGAAAAAACAATCTTTCCACGCAGATCGATGACATGCTCAAAGACTTGGATACGCATGATCTGGATAATTTGCGACAGCGCGGCCTTCGGGTTCGTCAGGCCATTCTTTCGGCTTCTTTCCCGTCCGTGCTGGAAGAAGAGATCACCCGGGCCTATGAGGCCCTCAGTGCGGGACGCGGTACGCCCGTGGATGTTGCCGTGCGCAGCAGCGCGACCGCGGAAGACCTGCCCGACGCCAGTTTCGCCGGACAGCAGGAAACCTATTTGAATGTGCAGGGCCGTCTCGCCCTGCTGGAGACCTGTAAACGCTGCTTTGCCTCGCTCTTCACGGATCGCGCCATTTCCTATCGCACAGACAAAGGTTTTGCCCGTCAGCGCATTGCGCTTTCCATCGGCGTGCAGCAGATGGTGCGTTCGGACCGCTCCGCATCGGGCGTGATGTTTTCCATCGACACAGAAACCGGTTTTCGCGACGCCGTGCTCATCAACGCCGCCTACGGTCTGGGGGAAAACGTCGTGCAGGGTTCGGTCAATCCCGATGAATACACGGTTTTCAAACCCACGCTAAAAAGCGGCTTCCGGCCCATCCTTCAAAAGACCTTGGGCAGCAAGGAGTTCAAGCTCATCTATGATATCGGCGGCGGCAAGATGGTGAAAAACGTGCCCGTCGCACCGGGAGACCGCGCGCGTTTCGCCCTTTCCGATGACGAAATCCTAACCCTGGCCCGCTGGGCCTGCCTCATCGAAGATCACTACAGTGCCCGAAAAGGCACGGACAGCCCCATGGACATCGAATGGGCCAAGGACGGGAACAACGGCCAGCTTTATATCGTTCAGGCCCGTCCGGAAACCGTTCAATCCCAAAAAAACCTCAAAAAAACCGAATCGTACATTCTAAAAAAAGACGGCGTGATTTTGGTGACGGGCCGAAGTGTCGGCGAAAAAATCGGCCAAGGGCCGGTCCGGGTCATCAAAGACGTGCATGATCTGCAAACCTTTCATGCCGGCGATGTTTTGGTCACCGACAAAACCGATCCCGATTGGGAGCCGGTCATGAAAAAAGCGGCGGCCATCGTGACCAACCGGGGGGGCCGCACCTGTCATGCGGCGATTGTGAGCCGTGAATTGGGCCTTCCCGCCATCGTCGGTACGGAGAACGGGACGGAAATCCTCAAAGACGGACAGGCCGTCACGGTTTCCTGTGCCGGAGGAGAGCTCGGCACGGTCTACGCGGGGCTCCTCCCTTTTGAAGTCGAGCAAATGGACTTTTCATCATTGCCCCGGCCGGAAACCAAAATCATGATGAATGTCGCCAATCCCGGCGAGGCTTTTCGGCTTTCCGCGCTGCCCAATGACGGTGTCGGACTGGCGCGTGAAGAATTTATCATCTCGTCCGCCATTAAAATCCACCCGATGGCCCTCGTCGAATATGAATCCTTAAAAGACCTTTCCGTCAAACGCGAGATTGACGGCCTCACGACGGGTTATGAAAACAAAGCCCGATTTTTTGTGGACAAGCTTGCCGAAGGGGTTGCGATGATCGCCGCCGCCTTTTATCCCAAGGATGTGATTGTGCGTTTAAGCGATTTTAAGACCAACGAGTATGCCAATCTCATCGGCGGAGCCCCTTACGAGCCGATAGAGGACAATCCGATGCTGGGATTCCGGGGGGCCTCGCGTTACACCCATGCACGTTACCGCGAAGGCTTTGCCCTGGAATGCAAGGCGATGAAAAAGGTGCGCGATGAAATGGGTCTGAGCAATCTTAAACTGATGGTGCCGTTCTGCCGCACGCTTGAAGAGGGGCGGAAGGTGCTGGAAGAGATGGCGGGACACGGCTTACGGCGGGGGGAGAACGGCCTGGACATTTATGTAATGTGCGAGATTCCGAGCAATGTTATTTTAGCCGAGGACTTTGCCGAGGTTTTTGACGGCTTCTCTATCGGTTCCAACGATCTGACACAATTGGTTTTGGGGGTGGACCGGGATTCGGAGATCATCGCGCCGCTTTTTGATGAACGCAATCCGGCGGTCAAAAAGATGGTGTCTTCCGTGATTCGAGCCGCCAAAAAAAAAGGCCGGAAGATCGGGATTTGCGGACAGGCGCCAAGTGATTATCCCGATTTTTCCGAGTTTCTCGTCTCACAGCACATCGACAGTATTTCCCTCAATCCCGACCGGGTCATGAAAACAACGCTCCTGATTCTGGAAATGGAACGCGCCTTGCGCGAATAGGGAAGCACTGACACAGGCGGAGTCTTTATATGAATGATCCGGTCGCCTCAAAGCATTTGGGCACGGTCATTTCCGTACGCGGCAGCGCATTGACACCGAGGCAGGGGCTTGCCTGCGGCGCAAGTCATTGCCGAACCCCCTGCAAGTCCCCGTTGGAAAAGCCACCCTGGGCCGAATGTTCAACGTATTCGGCCAAACCATCGGCCGGAAAAAACCGCTAACCCGCGAAGCGCAAAGGCGCCTTTTGCGCAGGCGGCGCTTTCTTTTTTGAACGGAGACGGCGCCGCTTTTCATTCGCAACCGCGACCGGATCAATGACCGACCCGCATTGCACACACTTCAGTACCGCAGCTTCCCCTTGTTTTGTAAACACGGCTTCCCGAATCATCATGCCGTGACAGCGTTGACATTTCATTTTGCACCTCCGGTGCATAAAGGGCTTACGCCCTTCGAAGAGCGGTTCGTCCTCTCCCCTTCTCTTGTTATGATGCTACCGTAAAAATGCCGAGACTTCTGTCACTTAAGTCACAACAATCAGATATTGAAGGAAGCCCTGATTAAGTCATGAATTCAAGTAGATAGCGGGAAGGCCCCCAAGATCGCGTTTCGGATTTCGAACATATGCCCGCAATTGCATTAGGGGGGGGGCTATGATAGAATTTTTCCAAAATTACAGGGGTACTCATGTCAGAAGAATCGTCCTTCACGGTGAAAGACCGGCGTACGGTCTTTCAAGAAACAAACGCTGAGAAATCGGAGCGGTCTGAAACGGCTGAAGCGAAGAAAGCAACTCAAGCGGAAGACCCTGCTTCCAAGTTGGCAGAAGCGACCGTGCAACATGTCTCGGTAAACTTTTCTTCTTTTATTCTCTCGCTTGGGACCTCTGCCTTGATTCATCTTGGACAGGAAGCGGATCCGGCATCCGGAAAAACATCGGTGGATCTGCCCAATGCGCGTCAGGTCATCGACCTGCTCACACTGCTGGAAGAGAAGACCCGGGGGAATTTAACCCCGGAAGAAAAAAACTTGGTGCAACAACTCCTCTATACTTTAAGAATGAAGTTTATCTCATTGGAACAGGATCACCACGTATAGTTTTTTCCTCACTTGGGGGATAGTTTGTCATGACCTCCACCTCTCTTGCTTTAACGCCGGTTTAGTGCGATTTTAAGGAGCCCGGCTTGTCTAAAAAATGGGTCTTCTCAATCCTGTTTGTACTCTTGGCCTTAACGGTCTCCGCCCACTTCTTGCTTCAAAGCACATTTTTTTCAAAAAAGCTCGAAGGTTTTGCCGAATCGGCTTTGGAAAAAACCCTGGGGAAACCGGTGAAGGTTTCGGGCGCCCGGCTCGATCTCTTGAGTGCCTCCGTAATACTCGAAGGCCTTTCCGTTCATCCGGACCTGTCCGATCAAGGCCCTTTATTTTTTGCAAAAACCCTCCATGCGGTGTTTAATCCGGACTCCCTTTTTACAGAAGCGGTCGTCATCAGAAAGGTCCGGATTGATTCCCCGGAAATTGTATTGACGGACACCGTGCTGACTGAACTTTTGTCCTCACTCAAAAAATCGCCCGCTAAAAATCAAATCGCCACGGGCGATGCCGGCGCACCGTCCGTTATTGTGCGGACGATTGAAATGACCGAGGGGCAATTCAGCTACGCAGGCGCGGGATGGCTCAAACAAGCAACTCTTTCGGGGATTGCACTTGAAATCAACCCGGATCTCGGCATGCAGCGCTTTGAATTGGGTCTGGTGGCAAAACAGGGGGCTTTTTCAACAAAAAACCTCAGCCGGGGAATTGACCGTTTTGAAGCCCGTGTCCTGATACAGGCTGACAAAATCCAAGTCAAAAACGGACGCCTTGTCTCCGGGGAGACAGAGTTCAGCACCCGCGGAGTCATTGACTTGGACAGTGAAGCGCCGTTGGCGCTGAGGCTTGATTTGCGTTTGCCAATAGATCCCGACGGGACACCGGGCTTGGGCCCGCCGCTTCAACAATTTCTGAAAGACCGCGCCCTTTCGGGCGAGCTGATTTTCACGGGTGCAATGACGGGGGCGATGCCGGATGTTTCACTGGAAGGTATACTCGCCGTGCCGAGATTTGCCCTTGCAAATGAAGATATCGGCACACTTGAAGCCGCGTTGCTTTACGACGCAGGACAGCTCACATTGTCGAAGGTTTCGGGAAAACTCTTTTCCGGCACGTTTTCCGGCGAGCTTCAAGCACCGCTTGCGGCACGCAGTTCGCCGCCTGATGCGGAAATACAGCGAAACGCACTGCAAGCCGCGCTGCAATACAAAGACCTTCCCGCAGATCGGCTCATGGCGGTTTTGCCGCTTTCAGGGGCCTTGAAGCCCCCTTTGCTAAAAGGGGTGTTTGTGACAGGGGAAATGCAAGCAAGGGCGGTACACATGCGCCCCGAAGACATTCAGGCAAGGGGCACGCTCTCGGCTCAGCGTCATGCGCTCTTCTCCGCTCCGCCATTGAAGGATGCCGCGCCTTTGGAAAGAGGCCTCTCCCTTTTTGAATCCGGAAAACTCCAGTGGCGCTGGTCTTCGGCAGGCCTTGTTTTGAACGAAGCCACATTTGATTTTCCGGACTTACGCTTATCTTTGGATGGGCAATGGCACCCCGAAAAAGGCTATGCTTTTGAGAGCGCATTACACAGTACGGATGTAAGCGAAGTGGCTTCTGTTTTTTATCTGCCTTTAACCGGGGCTTTGGAGGTGAAAGGGCGTGTGTCGGGGCGGGAGGGCCTGCCCCATTTTGAGGGGGCGCTCTCAGCCAAATCCGGCACACTGAAAGGGCAGTTCTTCTCATCCTTTATTTCGGAGCTGGCACTTAAAGGAAGACGGCTTGAGATAAAAAAAGCGGCCCTCAGTCTCCCGTCCAAAAAGGAAAAGGCCTATGCAAGTCCCGCAGGGTTTTACACGGCATCGGGGAGCTTGGATTTCGATGATCTGAAAAACCCGGGGTTTGACATCAAGCTGAAGGTCCAAAACGGCAACCCTCAAGAGGTGTTTCGGTTCCTGGATTTGGAGATTCCCCTGTATGCTTCGGCAAAGGGCAGCCTTTTCATTCAAGGGAAGCCCGCCGCCTTTTTTGTAAAAGGGCCGCTCGAAGTCTCTTCGGGCTCTCTCTATGGGGAAACGTTTGAAGCGGGCCGGGTTGATCTCACCGTAACGGAAAAGGAAGTCTTGCTTGAAAACGTCGTCCTGCGCAAACAGAATCGCCGCCTGACGGGAAGCGGCGGCATAGCATATGATGAAACCTATTGGCTGAACATCAAAGGAGATCGACTGAACATAGCGGACACCGTCTTGTCGCACCGGATGCCGGCATCTCTCAGCGCGGTTGTCGGCTTAGCGGTTTCCGGCAAGGGGAGCTTTTCCGAACCGCAAATTCGTTTTGTCGCTGCGGTGGAAGATTTGCGTTACGGCGAACTGCATGGGATTCAAGGCACGATTACGGCCGATTGGGTAAAAAAAACAGTCGATTTTCAAGCCGATTTCCCAAACCATCGGCTCAGTATGAGCGGTGCCGTACAATTGCAAACCGACTATCCCTTTTCTTTCGAGGGCGTATTTACAGATTTCCAAATCGACCCGTTTTTTAGCGCGCGGCCCGGCCCGCTCTCGGACTTAGGGCTTCGGGCTTCGGGAAACCTTCGCGGCAGCGGCACACTCCCGGCATGGCAAAAGGTCAACCTTTCTGGACATTTGGAGGCGGTGACTGCCGATTTCGGCGGCTATAAACTGGAAAATGACGGGCCGCTTCCCCTTCTTGCCCGAAACGGCACCTTTTCTTTTCAAAATGCGCGGTTTAAAGGAGAGAATACCGCCCTCGTTTTAAACGGAAATCTAACGGTGCTGGAACGTTGGGGGCTTTTTCTCAAAGGCGAGGCGGATTTAAACCTCCTGACATTTTTTTCAAAAAAGATTACGTCCGGCAGCGGCAAAGTTGTCTTGGATCTTTCGGTTTCCGATCAGTGGCATACGCCGCGCTTGCGGGGGGAGTTAAACATGGCAAACGGAAAACTCCGCGCCGCGGATCTGTCTCAACCCATTGAGGTGGCGAGCTTCTCCGCACTTTTTAATGAACGACAGGTCATCCTGGAAAACCTGCAAGGCGGCACGGGAGGAGGATCGTTTCGCGCCACAGGCAAAGCCGAACTTTCCGGGTTTAAAGTGGATCGCTTCAGCTTCTTGCTTGAACTCACCAAAGTCCGTGTGGATTTGGCCGAAGATTTGCCTGCCACCATCGGCGGAGAACTCTTTTTTCAGAAAAAAGGCACACTGCAAACCCTCAAAGGCGATTTGAGGCTTAAAAATGTGATCTATGAAAAAAGGATGGACCTGCGCCAATTTGTGCTGGATTTTACGAAAAAAGAACGAAATGCGCTCTCGGAGGAAACCCCGATTATCGGCCAGACATTGATTAATATTCACCTTTACGGCAATGAAGATATCTGGATCGACAACAATCTTGCGAAGATGCCGCTGGTGGTGGATTTGCTCGTGAAGGGATCTTTTGATCAACCCAACCTCTTGGGGCGGATTGACATTCCCGAAGGAGATATTTATTTCCGCTACAACACCTTTGAGATTATTTCGGGATCGGTCCGTTTTTTGGATTTGGAGGAGATTAATCCGACACTTGAATTGGCCGCGCGGACGAATGTGCGAAACATTGTTACGGATCGGAATTACACTATCGATCTGAACTTGGCAGGCACACTGACGCAGGTGACCTTAGATTGGAGTGCTTTCCCCGCACTCTCGGATACGGATATTTTATCCCTGCTGGCAATTCGGAAAACCACGGCAGATTTGGCGCAAAACGAAGGCCCGGGCGCAGGCGCGGAAGCCACAAACTTTGTCGTCACGGAATTTTTAGCCGAACCGGTGGATCAGATTACAGGCATGGTCGGGGAGCCGGTCGAGCAGATCACCGGTATTGACCATATTCGTGTTGAGCCCTCCATTGGCAGAACAAATACGAAAGCAACGGTCGGCACACGCTTGACGGCCGAAAAACGGCTCATGAAAGACCGCTTGATCGTCATCTACACCACAACGCTTGACCCCTCTGAAGAAGAAGTGATTCGCATGGTTTACGAGATTAATAAAAATGTCTCTCTGGTCGGAAAACGAGAAGAAGACGGACAACTGGGGGGGGACATCCGATTCCGTTTCGAAATCCGTTAGGGTCACTTCATGCTTGAAGCGACACCTGCATTTTCTCTCAAAATCCGTTTTTATCTTCCGGCGCTTTTTTTTCTTTTTTTCAATGGTGCAGGCTCCCTATTTTTTTTCAACAGTGCAAGCTTCGCGGCTGAAGCCCCCAGGGATGAGATAAGGCTCGCCTTGGGCAAAAACTGGGGGGGACGGGTGATTGACGAGATTCGATTTGACCGAAGCGGCCTCTATGAAGAAGCGGAACTTTACGATCTCATCGGCTTTCGTCCGGGAGAAGTCTACCGGACCCGGCTCAGCCGTGAAGCCGTTATGCGTCTTTATGAAACGGGGCGATTTGAATCCGTTTGGATCAGTCTGTCCGACCGCGGGGAAAAGGCCGTCGTGCTTCACATTCACTGGCGCAAAAAACGCCTGATGAAGTCGATTCGCTTTTCCAATAACCGCGTGCTTTCTGATGAAGCCTTAAGCGAAGTCGTGAGCGTGCAGCCCGGGACTTGGTTTAGTGATCGTATTTTTGAGGACATCTTGTCCAACATCAGAACCCGTTACAGACAGGCAGGCTATTTTCAGGCAAAGGTTGCGGCTTCATTCAAAACATCTCCGGACGATCCGAAAGGCGTGGATGTTGTCATTGCGGTGGAGGAGGGCCTGCGCACCCGTATCCGTAAAGTGCGTTTTAATGGAAAGACGGTTTTTTCGGATTTACGGCTGGGCCTTAAAATCTACTCCAATGCGAGCGAATATTATCTTTTTGATGAACTGGAAAAAGACATTCTTCGTCTGAAAGCCTTTTATGAAGAAAAAGGCTATTTTCGTGTTGTAATCGGCCCCGTCGGCGTAAATCATGACGAAACAAGCAATGAAGTGGATATTGACATCACCATTCAAGCGCATGAACAATTAAGTCTTTTTTTTGAAGGCGACACCCTATATAAACGGAAAATATTGGAGTCTTTGCTCTTGATTCAAAAAGAACGCAGCGTGGCGCCCGGGGTACTCGAAGGCAGTGCGGAAGCCATCACACGTTTTTATATCAGCGAGGGTTACCCTTTGGCCAAAACCCGGCTTTCGCCGGAACCGGAGTTCAACCCGGATCGGATTGCTGTTTATTTTTCAATCGAAAGCGGCCCCAGGGCGATTGTCAAAGATATTCGTTTTTCCGGTCATTATGCCTTTTTAAATAAAGTTCTGCTCAGACAAATCGCCTTAAGTCCGTCCAGCCTGTTGAACAAGGTTTATTTTACACAAGACGCCCTCGAAAAAGACGCCAGGGCCCTCACGCTTTTTTATCGGGAGCAGGGTTTTAAAAATGTCGTCGTAAAACCAAAAGTCGATTGGAATGATGCTAAGACCGAAGCCCGTCTCTTATTTGAAATTGATGAAGGCGTCCGTACGCGGATCCGATCAATCGAAATTGAAGGCAACACCGCCCTCGATACAAAAACCCTGAATAAAGCATTGCCGATTGAAGTGCAGATGCCTTTTACGCTTGCCAAAATGAGAGAAGGGCGCCGCGCGCTTTTATCGCGTTATGCCCGAAAAGGTTTTCTTCGTGCGGAAATCACATCGGAACTGCATTTCTCTCTGGATCAAACCGATGCCCTCTTGCGCTATCATGTCACCGAAGGTCCGCAGACCTTCTTTGGCGATATCCGGCTTGAGGGCAATCAATTCACACAAGACTTTGTTATCTTGCGGGAGCTGCGTGTGAAAACAGGTGAACCCTACGATCCGGGCGCGATTCTGAAATCACAACAACATCTCTACAAGACCGGTTTTTTTTCTTCCGTGCGCCTTGATCCGGTTCGAGATGAAGCCCCGGATGCAGTGCGTCTTCCGGAGCAAGGCCGGAACGAGGTGCGGGATCTCAAAATCTCCGTCACTGAAAAACCCCGAATCGCGCTTGATTTCGGTGTGGGTTATGCCGACCGCGAACGCACTCGCGGTATCATCGAAATTACACACAACAATCTGTTGGGCTCGGGACAATCCGTCAGCGCGCGCCTCCAGCGCAGCCGCGTGGAAGAACGGTATTTTTTAATTTATCGAAAACCCTGGTTTTTTGACGAAAGCATTACGGGACGCATTACGGCTTCCTATTTGGATTTACAGGAAGTTGCTTTTGATTTGGAAACCTTCAGCATTGTCGCCGGGGTTGAAAAAACCTTTTCGCCGCGATTGACCGGGGCATTGCTTTATCAAATTGAACGAAAACAAACCTCGAATGTGGCACCAAAAGCCGTTCAAGCGGATGAAGATAAAGACCGCTTTATTATTGGAAGTTTCAATCCTTCTTTTATCTACGATACACGGCATGATCCTTTTAATCCGAGATCGGGTTCCGTCACAAGCCTCGTATTTCGCGACGCGGCAAAAATCCTGGGTTCTGAAGTGCAATTGCTCAAGGTGACCTTGCAACACAGGTCGTATCACGCACTTTCCAAAAACTGGGTGTTTGCCTTTTCCGGGCGTTTCGGTGTTGCGGAGCGTTTTGGAGAGACCGAACGCATTCCGATTGCCGAACGTTTTTTTGCGGGGGGGCGGAATACCGTGCGCGGTTATGACGAGGATGAACTCGGTGTTTTAGGGGCGACCTTTATTGATGGTGCGCCGACCGGGGGCAACGCCATGTTTATCTTAAATGAAGAACTGCGTTATGCCTTGCCAAAATCCTTCGGCCTTGTTTTCTTCTTGGATCACGGCAATGTCTGGGAGCGTTATCAGGAAATCGCACTTTCGGAGGTTAAATCCACCGTGGGCATGGGGCTGCGTTACAATACGCCGATCGGCCCCTTCCGCCTGGACTGGGGTTATAAATTAAACCGCGAGGGTGATGAAAGCCCTTCCCTGTTTCATTTCACACTCGGGCATGCCTTTTAAAGGAGGAGAGTCAGGAGGGAGGCTTCGCTTCGGGTGCCTCCGGTTTTTCGTGGCTATGTTCATGCACGTGGTAGAAGCCCGCATGGTCCGGATTATGTAAATGTGTGTGCGTGCCCGTAGGGGGGACGGGCAGCGCGCGCACTTCTTTTTTGAGGGGGCCGACGCGCTCCCGAATCATCTGATAGGCATAGGCCAGGACAAAAAAACTTGCGGCAACCAGGACGATGGTCGCGCCAGAAGAAACATCAAAATAAAAACTCACATACATGCCCAGCGTTCCGCCCAGCACTCCCAAAACAATCGATAGGAAGACCATTTTATTGAAACTGTCTGTGAGCACGCGCGCGGTCACCGCAGGCATGATGATGCCCGCGGCGATCATTGTAACACCCATGACCTGCATCGATACGATAATAACTGCGGCTAAAATGAGCGAAAAAAGGCGTTCAACCCAGTCTACGGGCACACCGTAAATGCGCGCCACTTCGGAATCAAAGGTTGTGAATAAAAACTGCCGATAAAAAATAAAGATCAATAAACCGGAAACCAGGGCAACAATGCAGATAATCCAGAGATCTTCCGTGGTGACCCCCAAAATATTGCCGAACAGTGTGGCTTCAAAACTTTTTGTGAATTTCCTGTAGCGGCTGATGATCGCGACCCCGACGGCGAAACTCGCCGTCGTGATGACGCCAATCGCGGCATCTGCCCCGACTTTCTTTTTCCGCGCAACCGCATTGATGAGCAGGACGGAGAGAAAACCCCAGGCCCCCGCGCCCACATAAAAATTCCACTGCATGACGGTGCTGACCACCGCTCCGCCGAAGACGGCGTGGGAAAGCCCGTGGCCGATGTAACTCATGCGCCTTAAAACAATGTAGACCCCGATCAGCGCACAGATACCGCCAACCAGCGATGCGGCCAGAATACCGTGAATAAAAAATTCATATTTGAGCGGATCGATCAAAAAACTCAATGGCGATGGACTCCACTGTCTTGCGTTTTCTGTTTTTCGTGCCGGTGTTTTTCAAAGTGATGTCCCGCATGCGGGCTGTCATCCACCATCATGACATCTCCTTGCCGGATGACGGACATTTCCGACTCATAAGTCTGCGAAAGTACTTTTGAGGTAAAAACTTCGTCGGGATCGCCCTGCGCCACGATTTTTTGATTAAAACAAATCACCCAGGGCAAATGACGCGCAACGGCGTTTAAGTCGTGTGTGGTGAGCAAAATGGTGACGCCTTTGCGGTTGAGTTCCCCAAGTAAATGCAAGATGGCATGTTGCGTTTTGACATCCACCCCTGAGGTCGGTTCATCTAAAATCAACAACCGAGGATTGCTCACCAGGGCGCGTGCGAGAAAGACCCGCTGTTGTTCTCCACCGGAGAGCATCTTGATTTGCCGGTCGGCATAATGTCCGATATTCAGTTGATTCAAGAGCTCACGAATTATGCGGCGTTCCTCTCGGGTCAGCCAGGGCAGGCGCGTTGATTTGCGGTAAAGCCCCATTGCCACGACTTGTTCGACCGTGACGGGAAAATCCCAGTCCACGGTTTCAATCTGGGGCACGTAGCCCACTTCGTCGGGTGCACGGCCGTTAATTGTTTTGCCGGCGACCGAAATGCTGCCCGAAAGCACGGGTGTGATGCCGAGGATGGATTTGAGCAGCGTGGATTTTCCCGCGCCGCTGGGGCCGACCAGACCCGCAAATTGACGCGGAAAGAGTTTTAAGGAAAGATTCTGAAAAACGATCTTTTTTTTGTATCCACAGGTAACCTTTGAAAAAGAAACCAGCGATCTTGCCTGTGCATCGGATGCCGCCTGCGCCATGATCAGTTCAGATCTTTGCCGGTGGTGGTGGCGGTCAGCTTGCCGTGCTTGACGCCTTTGGTGGCGATCAAGCCATTGGCGATTTCTTTGATCCTGCTGCTCTGTCCCCGCACAACCAGGACTTCGAGGCAGCGGTGATGATCCAGATGGATATGCAGGGTGGACTGAATCAGTTCGTTGTACTGATGTTGCAATTCAGTGAGGCGTTCCGTCAACTCCGGCACATGGTGGTCATAAACCATCGTGATGGTGCCCACGGTTTCTTTATTGTCGTCCCATTCCTCTTCGACCAAGTGATTGCGAATAAGATCGCGCAAGGCTTCGGAACGGTTCGTATAGCGTTTCCGTTCAATGTAGTCGTCGAAGGTTTTTAATAACTCTTCATCAATGGAAACGCCGAAACGGATGAGTTTGGACATCGGACACTCCTTACTATTTTCCCCCTTAGAAAAAGGGGGCGGTTGCATTTCCAGTATACTCCGACTTATTACTGATTGCTGGGGTCGATGCCTTTGAGGGCCTCCGCACTGCCGCCGAGGACTGTGGCCATCGTGCGCACGTTTTCCAACATCATGCCGATGTAGCTGTTTTCCGGCGCGCCGTCTTCACCGGGCAGATCGTCATCCCGCAGCGTGGAGATAAATTTGACGCCTGCTTCTTTTCCGATTTGATTCATGATTTTGCTGGGGAAAACCTCAGAACCGAATATCGCCGGGACTTTTTGGGCTTTGAGTTGATCGATCAGCCGCGCCATTTCGCGCGGCGAGGGATCGGCAAAAGAAGAAGGCTGTATCGCACCGACCACTTCACAACCGTAACGCGGGCAAAAATAAGCCCAGGAATCGTGATAGGTCAGCAGTTTGCGATTCTTTTTGGGGATGGTGGCCATCGCGGTCATAATGGCCTTGTCCAGTTTGACCAGGCGGACAAGATAGTCATTGGCCCGCCCTTCGTAATAGGCTTTGTTTGCAGGATCGCGTTGCACGAGCGCGTCCCGGATGAGCTCAACATATTTCATGGCGTGTGCGACATTGAGCCAGAGGTGTGGATTCGGATGGCCGTGCGATTCGGGAAAGCTGAAATCGAAAAGCCATTCTTTCCGGCTGATGGTAGCGTCGCCCAATTTTAAAAAAGTGGCCCCCTTTTTTTTGTTGGCCTTGGCCAGGTTTTCCGTGGGAATCTCAAGCTCCAGTCCGTTGTAAATAAGCAGATCCGCTGCCGCGAGAAACTTAATGTCTGAGGGGGAAGGTTCAAAGGTATGCGAGTTAGTCCCTTCCGGAACGATGCCGTGCAGAATAACCTTGTCGCCCCCGACATTTTTCACCAAGTTTGTGATAGGGGATACGGTCGTGACAATGTTAAGTTTTTCGGCCCGGGCCTCCACCGCACCGGCGGCAAGTAGGATTGCAACTGCGGCGATATAAAATTTGTATTTCGATACTGTGTTCATGATTTTTCCCCTTTTTTTCTTCATGAATTTTAAGAAAGTTTTAGCGTCGCTATAACTGCTTTGCGCTATGATGAATAAAAGCCTCAAGCAAAATCGCCGCATCGCGCACGGCTTCGGCAAATTCCCGTGTGGCTTTGTCGGATGATGCAAGTGATTCCGCCTTCGCCACCAGTTCCTGCAAGGACAAACCCGCATAATCGGCAATCAGCCCGGTCCCGACATTGCCGTCGAAATCAATCACATATTTTTCACTCACCCCCATAATGGCGACTTGCGTGATGTGCTGTTTGTCGTCAATGCCCACGGCCAATTTAATGTCACCGTGACGATAGCCCACTTTCACGATGTAGGCCGCACCCATTACGGCCTTGCTCTTTTTATCGCTGGCGAGATAGTAGCTGTGCCGGTCGGTCTCCAATTCTACCGCAAAGGTTTTTTTAGCCCAACTTGCAGCGGTATCAGGCAGCGGTTGTTTGCGTTTAACGAGCCGCGCCTCTGCGGGCAGCATGGCTTTGAGCACCGCTTTTTTCTTCATAAAAGTGACCATCGGCCCGGCGTGTCCTTTGTGAGCTATGGCGATTTGAGGTGAAAGTGTCAAAACGGTCACAAGAAGAACCAGCAGCGAAATCATCTGTGATCTTAGGTGTTTTTGTGATGGATTAAAATTTTTCATGATGACTCCTTATGCTATAAAAAAAGTCTTTTTTATTCCCGGCTATTGCATCGCCTTCGTTTTCACCCAAAGTACGGCACCGGACTCCACCGGATAAGCTTTACCTTTGTGCTGCATCGTTTCACCGTCATCAAGCAGGGCGGCAAAACCCCACCAGCCGGCGCGCGGCATCACATAGGTAAACACGCCGTTTGCATCGGTTTTCACCACTTGGGTAATGAAGGGGTCGGAAGGTGCCGTCACCTCGCCTTTTTTGTTGTAATACTCGACTTCGACGGTCGCAAAGGGGGCCGTTTGACCGTTCAGCTTTACGATGCCCTGAAAGACGTTCCCCACCCAAAGCCCGTAGGGACGTGTGAGCGGGATGATTTCCGCTTTTAATCCCAGCTCCCGATCCCAACCCTCTTCCACACCAAAGGCGTTGACCACCGTTTTGGTGTAATGGACGATGAAGACGGATTCCGTTTCTTCCCAATAGGGTTGCGGTTGAACAAAAAAGATGTGGTCGCCGGGTTTTTTGATCTTGTATTGCGTTTTGAAAGAGGAAATGGTTTCACCCACTCGATCCTGAGAACTGTTTTCTTCCAAAGTGCCGAGCAGGTCTGTCGTTTTTCCGGCCACCCAAACACCAAAGGCCTTGGGGCGCTGTAGGTTTAAAGCGATTTGTAAAAAAGGATGGGTGAACACAAGCTCCAGGCCGATTTTACGTTTTTTTGCAGATGAAACAATTTCGTCCGATGGAATAATCATCTGAAAGTGGGCAAAGGCCGGCGCAAATGCGCCGGCCAAGAAAAATATCGAGAGCGAAAGGAGTACCGCTTGAATCCTGTGTATAATCCATCTTGTTAAAAATCGTGCCATCTCCATATCTCCTTCTGTAATTACAGTGCGGTTGCCCAACCAAAGCTCCAGCGAAACTTTTCATCATTGGAAATGCCGCCTAACTCCTGCATGATGGGGTAGGAAAAATTGGCATAAAACCCCTGTTTTTCGTTAATTTTAAAATTGATGCCGGGAGACACATAAATCACATCGCCTCCGCTGTTTTTCTTGACTTCATCATTTTCAATATCCTGATCAAAGAAAATGCCGTTAAGTTCAATGACCGGGACGATTTTGTCATGATGTTTAAAACTAAAGGCAATATCCGCCTGCCAGGAGTTGCCGGAACGGAATTCCTTGGCACCTTCCGTAGCAAAACGATAGATTAAATCCGCATCCAGGGCAATGAATTCACCAAACAAGTGCCCGCTGTAAGCCACCCCGCCCTGAAAGGTAATGGCGCCGCTGCCCGGCTGGTTGTGCGTGCCGAGGATTTCGCCGAGATCCGTCCTGTTTGTGATCTTTCCTGTCGGAAGAATGACACCAAACACAGAGGCCCACATATTGTCACCGTCATTAAAAAAGCGGTAGCGGCCCGTAATCAAGGTATCGCCGAAACCGGGGGAGCTGCCGGTGCGAGAAATACAGGACGGACTTAAATTTTGCGGATTTTTCCCTTCAGCATCTACCTGAAAACATGTATTTGCATTATCATCTCCATTATCCTTGAAGCCTTTGAAATTGTTATATTGCAGCATGATGCTCATATCCATGTCCTCATTCACTGGAAACCCGAAGGATAGGAAATAAGCATCTTCGCTTTCGTGCATATGGACATCTTCACCATCTGCTTTAAAATCCACCATCTGCTGGTCCGTAAAGGTTTCATATCGCCGCGCATCCCAACGCAGACCGAAGACCGGCTCTTCCAAGATTTGCGCGCCAACGGCATTGATACTGCCCGAGCCGCCGCCGCGAATGGACTCGCCGTGTGCATGGACTTCTGTGGCATTCACAGCCAGAAAAAGACCCAAAAAACTTCCTAAAACCCCGCCGATCATTGGATTGAATTTCATAAAACGTCCTCCATTTGATTTTGAAAACGGGCACCCGTAAGACGGGCGCCTCTCGCCGCCGTATCAGTGCTTTAAATATAAAAGGTGAAATCTAAAGCCGCGAGAGGCGGACCCCGGACGGAGGGGGCGAGTCGATCTGCGGCCCGCACGCTTTGAGACCTTCGCGTATCGTGCCGCCGGAATGAAAGGATATCGGTTTTTAAAGAATGTTCGGGGGAAAATTCCCCCAGAAAAAAACGGTTGTGATGGTCATGCCATGTCTTGTTTGAAGCGGACTGAAAACCTGCTTCTCCCTTGTTTAAGTCAAGCGGCTGAGTCCGCCGGACCACCGTTTTTTTCTGGGAATCCGGGTGATGATCCGCCAAAGACTTAAATTGAAATCCGACATGCCGGTGTTCTTCTGTCCCGCCTTCATGGTGGTGTACGGTGACAAAGCGGGGAAGCGAGGTTTGAATAAAAAACGAACTCAGCAAAAAAAAGCAAAAAAACAGGATGTGCCCTTTCGGATTGCTTTTTTTGATTTGTCTCAATCTGCGCATTGCCACCGGTCCCGCCTGTTTAATCGTGTTACGGTTTATGAAATAATAACACAAAAATCGAAGCTGTCAAGAACCAGGTTGTGCGCGACCTTTTTCAGGGGCGGGGCTTCTAGGATGCGTATTGCGGAGGGACAAAAAGGGGCAAGGCCTTCCGATCATCAGGCCTTGCCCCTTTTGTGTTTATTTGATTTTTTTGATTAATGTATGTGTTCGTGTATTTCGGTTTCGTGCCCGGC
>JALUVJ010000184.1 GCA_027020665.1 Nitrospira sp. | reverse complement strand
TCAAGCATACTGATGACCAAATCATCATCTGAACGTTTATCCCTAATATATTGAGAAGGTGTTTTGTAATCGGGATAAAAATTGTAGCCTGTGGCCTTCATTGTTTGAGCAATCTTTTTTTTGTGATCAATCATGTGTACCCCAAGCGCATAGGATAATTGAAAATCGCTTGGCAGCAGGGATAAAAACAGCAAAGCAGACACAATAGAAAGGTTCAATCGTTTTTGAGGAATAAGCCGCGCTAGGATTTGGACAAGACCATAGGCACCCAAAATCAACATTACAGGATAAAGATGAAAGCTATATCTTGCCGCATCGTCCTCACGGCTCAGGAGACTGACAAACAATAAAGGCCCGATGAGTGATGCAATGCCCATTAAGAGCATGTGCTTCCTGCGGTCACTGATAAAATGATACCAAGAGAAAAATAAGCCCAATCCTGTCAAAACCATCACAAAAGGCCATCCAGGTATAAAAAATTTTAGGAAACGCTCATATAAATACGGATATTGAAACAGGGAACTCATGATTTTCCCTGGCGTGAACCCTTGATAACTCCCGTAGCCAGTCCACCAGAACACGCTTAAAAAAGTGACCGCGCAAGCCAGCAGAAAGGGGCGATCACGCCATGAATGAACCTGATTGAAAAACAGTAGGGAGTAAACAACAAGCAATACAAGGGCCAGGGCAATCTGGTGAAAAACGCAGGTTAATGTAATCAAAAAGAGAGAACAGTATTGCGGGCGCTGATCAATTTGGGAAAATCCCTTGAATATAAAAAAAGAAACACTCAAAATTACTATTCCAAAAAAAATAGACAAGACCAGGGTTTCGCTTTGTTCTCCTTTTAACCACAGATGAAGCGGTGGAAGTGCAATGGGTGCATTCTGGGCTACTTTTTTCCCTGTAGCTGTTGTGAGTTCGATATTATTGCGCAAAAAAGACTGAAAAGCATTATTTAACTTCCAGAAAAGCCCCAAGCCAAAAATGCCCAAAATCAACTGCCATTTTTTAACATGCTGATATCCTCTGATAAAAAAAGGAACGATCAAAAGTGCGGCCAGAGATACCCCGATTTGATGAATCGTGATTGTGAACATCCAAATTAACGCGGTGAACCACCGATAAGAACGTTCTCCTTCAACAAAACCTCGATAAAAAAGGTAGATACTCAGCAGGTAGAAAAACTGAAAAAACACATACATCCGGGCATACCTTGAAAATGTGATCTCCCAAATTGAAAAGGTCATAAAAACAGCAGCGACACAGCCCACTCGTTTCCCGTACAAACATTTTCCAAGAATATAGGTCATCCATATCCCTGCAAGGCCAAAAATCGTATTTGGAAACCGCAAGGCAAACTCATTGAGTCCAAATATTTTTGCAGAAAGTGCTTCAAGGTATGAAAAGAGCAAGGCCCGGGGATAAATCCCGCCGCTCGGTAAAAGCGGGTAGCCGTGTTCAAGAATGGATGCGACGGCAATGGCCGTAAACCCTTCATCTCCCCAGAGCCCCAGCGTTCCGAGACCGGGCATTCTTAAAAAACAGGCGCTGCTCACAAGAAAAAGCCATAAAAAAACACTCTTCCACTTCGAACTGAGCAAATCATTCATATTTTAAAATGTCACCCTTTTCTTTTCCCGCATCACCGCTGACAAGGTTTTGTCCAAAGCCATCGTCAACGCATGTGCATGGAATGTCTCCAGTGCACGCTTGTAGTCCGTAGGGAGCGGTATTGAGTCAAAGCGTTCTTCATAGAAACGAAGCATCACTTTTTTGATGGATGGCACGTCCATGGGCTCCGCAACATCCCCAAGGTGATAATCCCGGACAATATTTTCCGTCGCTCCTCGGTCCGTTAATGCCAGGATCTTTTTTTTCAACATGATGTATTCAAAAATCTTTCCCGGGATCTGAAGCGCTGTCCCGGGTTGAATCAATAACAGCAGGTCGGATTCGGCAATCGCATCCAAACTTTCTTGATGCGTCACCCAACCCATCAAGGCAACACAGGATTCAAGACCGAGTTTTTTAATTTCCGCCTGAATGCCTTCAATATCGCACCGTCCGATCAGACGAACCCGAATCATCTCAGGATCCACTTTTCCTTCCCTGATCAATTCGCTCACCGCTCTTAATAAACCAATGGGCGTCCTTTTTTTATACAGCGAGCCGGCATGTGTCACAGTAAAAATACCGTTCGACATTTCCTTTTCAGGTAAAGGCGCGGCATCTTCAGGGTCGTATCCGTTATATATTGCAACAAACTTTTCAGAAGAGAGGCCTGAGTAATACTGGGAAAAATCATCCTGCATCTCGGATGTATTTAAAATCACACGATCCGCGTTTTTTACAACAGCGCATTCCATGAGGACTTTTTTTCGGTGTGCCCATGTCCGTTTTGTTGCCTCATCTATCCAGGCCTGCCTTGTCCAGGGGTCTCTAAAGTCAGCCACCCAGGGCAGTCCCGTCAATCGTTTAAGTGCCCAACCCGCAAGGTGACAAGAATGGGGGGGGCCGGATGTGTATAAGACCGTCATTTTGCGCTGCTTGATGATTTTAAGCCCGCGACGAATCGCCCAGGGAAGCCATCCGATCTCTGCATCCGGAAACAGCAAGAGCGTCGATAAAAAATCTTTAAACCTTTGCATTCCCGAAACACGCCGGGAAGTCATCCGTTTCGGAGCTAATCCCGTCTCCTTGCTCTTTCCCTGATTATGAGGTCCGGCTCTGAACCTCTCACGGAACCTTAATAATATCTCCATGGGACGCAAGACGTATGTTCGCTCAACCCGGACAGAGGCAGGGAGTCTTTTCAGTAACTCCGGATCAAGGGGCAGGTTTTTTCGGATAGAGGTTTTCTCAATTGTCAAAATCGTCGTTTCCCATCCGAAGTGCTGTAAATGCCGGATAAATCGAATATTCCGGTAAACGCCCGATCCTGCATAGGGAGGGATACTCGGAGTAATAAATAAGACTTTTTTTTTCATCACGTCGCAGAAAGCCCTGTCGTCTGTTCCGATTCGATCACCTGAAGGTTTTTGAGCGCCGCCGAGAATGCAGGCAACCAATAGACGACCTCGGCCATAAGCCTAGAAGTAAAGATACCTGCGGTCAGAACTCCGGCATAGCCCAGAGTGATGGCCAGGCTATGCATCCAGATTTTTCGGCCTTCTTCCGTATCAGGGGCATTTTTTCGAATTGTATGTAACTCGTAAAAAGTACTCAGAACAAAACCCATAAAAAAAATAAAACCTTGTATACCGTAATCAGATAGAACGAGGAAGTAAGTGCTATGGACATTTCTGGGCTCTCCGCCATGCTCTTCGACAATGGCGGGAATATAAATGGGACTTAAATACTCAAACCCTCCTCCCCCAACCCCCAGGGGATGATCTTGAACAAGATCAAGCGCACCTTTCCATGAAGCAAGGCGACCCGTAGCAGATCCGTCCTTTCCATAATCTTCGCCGATTTTTTGACGCTCGATAAACGTGGGATCCACCAGAAAAAAAAACAGGACAATGCCGGCGACCATCATGACCAATACATTTTTCCGCATCTGGCCTTTTGAAATTTTTAAAGCCAGTAAGCCTTCTACTGCCAAAGCCATCATGCCGCCTCTGCTGTTACAGAGAATAAAAGCATTTAATGCAAACGCTGCTGCTCCGCTGGATGCCAACTTAATCCATTTTGATCCGGCGAGGAAAACTGAGGCGATAAAAGGCATGATGGCCACTAAGATGGAGGAAGTGGAATTGTCGTTGAGCGAGTCAGCGCCACCAATGCCGAATAAACGTCCGGCCTTCCGCTTCGGGTTGTGAAAAGCAGCCCATCCCCATGAAAAGATACCAAAAATATGAATGTAGAGAGTGTAGGTAAAATGCTCTTTTGTACGAATTGTTCCGATAATAAGAAAGTACAAAACCCCGTATTTTATCATTTCAACGGTGTTTTCCCATGTTTTTTCCGGCCAAACCCCTAAAACAGCGGAGACGAAAACGGCATTCACAATCAGAAGCACCAGCCATTTTGTTTGAGGGTGTTTTTTGATCCGCAGGGCGGGCATACTGCGCTGTTTCAGTGCATACGCGGCCATCCACACCAGGGAAATCATCATTGACCAGCGCAAGCCGGGTAAGGCTTTTTTGCCCCACCATCTGAGCTTGGGCAGCTGATAATAAGTTAAGAAATACGCGAGCAAGCCATAGATCGGGTGAACAAAGGCCATCAGCGCCCCACCCACATAGGCACTGAGCCATGCAATTGCGGTTGTTGACATAAAATACCCTATCAGTGCTTATTTATCACCATGGCAATCATGCCCTCTGTCTTCACACTAAAACTCCCAGAGCATCTCTGAAAGTTTTTCAGTGGCACGCATTCGGCGTAATTCAAATAGGTCGCTCTCAAAACCGGGCTTCCCTGCTTTTGAAGTCGTTGCAGATTGAAATCCTGCTTCTTGCAACAAGGTCTTGGCCTTGTCATCAAAGTGAGCAATACTACCCCCGTTGGGATAGGCAAAATGCCGGACTTCGGTTTTAAGCCGGGTTTCCAGGAGCAATTTACATTCCCTGATTTCTCTTTGAGCCTCATCTTTTGTGGCACTGGGCAGATTAGGGTGGGTCATCGTATGGCCCCCGATTTCCATGCCCATTGCCACCAATTCTCCTAATTGGGACCAGTTTAACATCAGATCCTTTGGAACAGGCGGCGTATCGTTTAGTTCGCGTCGAAAAAAAATGCGGAGATTTTCCCTTGTTTCAATGTTGACGGATTTAAACAGGCGGGTCATTTTTTTTATGGCCCGCTCCCGTTCAGTTGCATTGGAAAGTGCAATACGGCATTCTCCGTCCGGAAGCGCTAGCCTCATCTCTTTTTTCCCGGTGTTTTCGATCAAATGCCGGACTTCGGCCACCCAAAACGGTTCGTCGCTTTCAATACAGCCTGCCGTAATATAAAAAAGGCCGGTAAGGCCGTGTGCTTTGAGCACCCTGGCGGCCTCAAGATTGTCGGTATAACCATCATCAAATGTTAGCACAAGCGTATTTTTTTGAAAGGCTTTTCGCTTTTGAATCTGGTCAACCAGGTCATTCATCGTAATCACCCGGAAATATTTTGCGAAATACGCCGCCTGTTCGCTGAAGGCTTCCGGCGTAATGCGAATGCCTGCGCTGATCAAGTTGCTGTCGGAACAGACGGAATGATAGCGCACAATCACCGGAACGGAAGAAGGTGCAAGACGGCGCTTCATCGCATCAATACCGCTTTGGTAAACAAAGGCCTTCACGAGGCGTGCGATTTTGTTTTTCATGTTGGGCATGATGCAAATACTCCACTCAAATTCGGGAAGGTTGAGGCGTCTTGTACGGTTTAGTTCCCATGTCGGGCCTTTTGAAAAAGTGTTTCAAGGGCCAGTGCAATGGATTTGTAAATCAGCGTAAAGGTCGCAGGGCCCTGATTATACGGATCTTGAATTATAATGCCTTTCTGCGGAAAAAGCGCGCCTAAAAAATAAAGCTTTGACTTGCAAAAGGGAAAACGTATCGCCAAGGTGTTTCGGTTTTCTTCATCGAAAACAAAAATCAGGTCCGCTTCGCGCAGCAGGGCTTCCGAAAGAATGGTCGAACGGTGGTCTCTCAGATCGATCCCGAAATCCCGGGCTGTTTGTTGGGCATCTTCGGGGCTTTTTCGCCCCTTGACAGGGAAATAACCGCAAGAGCGCACTTGAAGTGTTTGAGGACAAAGGGTTTTGGCATAATGGGCTGCAAAAGGGCTTCTGCAGATGTTGCCTTTGCAGACAAACAGCAGAACGTTGGCGTTCCGTACGGCGCGTCGGGCCTTTAAAGCGTGGCGCTTACGCCAAAAAGGTCGGGCCAAATACCGCAGGCGAAGCTTGCTGACCATGCGGCTTAAGGTGTCGCCGATCAGTTGTTTCAATTCCAAGAAGCCGGGTTTGGCATCATCCCAAACCAAGGTGTCGTTTCGCTCGCGCAGTTTGAGGATGTTCAAGCCTTCCATGAAATAGGCCAGCAGAGGCAAGTTTTTATGCTGCCGTTGCGCAGGGGCCGCCCGCAGTTGATCGAGTAGCCATTGGAAATCCTTGCTGGTGTTTCGGCAGAAAATCGGGTGCCGGTAATGTGGATCAAAGCGGGTCTTTTTTTCGACCAACAATTGATAGAGCGCGTAGGGAAAGTCCACTCCGCTTGCGATGGCCAGGGGCAACGAACCCCAAAAACGCCCGTTGATCTCGACGAAAATCCAACGGCCTGTTTGTGTGTTGTACATAAATTCAACCATACCCACTCCGGTGTAACGCAGCGCGCGCATGAGTATTTTTGTGGCCTCAAAGAGTTCGGATTGGAGCGGTGCGCTTTTTCGGTAGGAGCTTCCGCCGCCTCCGATGGGTTCGTGGACGCGCTCGTGCTGAAAGGCAAGTAAAATCCTTCCTTCATCGGCCAAAACCTCTACGCCGACACCAATTCCCTTAAAACAGGCCTGCGCCTGGACTGCGCCTTCGGGTAACATATTGGCGACGTACTGCGCGGCTTCTTCTTCGCTGTCGGCAATGCGTACATGATTTTTCCGACGGAGATTGCTCATGCGAAAAGAAGAGGCCGGTTTTAAAACAAGAGGCAGTCCCAATTTTGAACTTAAACCGCGAACTTGCGCCAGGGTATTGATCGTCTCACTTTTAGGAAGGTTAATGCCCAGAGACGCTGCAAGGGTGTTCAGGCGCGTTTTGTCGAATACAATCTCAAAGACTTCGTCTCGGAGAAGCGCAAGCGGGGTAAAGGTTTCAAAGTCGCTTCGGTGGTATTGCAGCGGGAGGATCGTGGGGTCGCTGCAAGGGATCACCAAGTCGTATTTCTGAGTACGCAGAAGCCTAATCAAGGCTTCACGCCAGGCATCATCGTCGGCCTGATAAACGGGGATTTCATGGACTTGCTGAACATATTTAGAATGACGAACCAAGGACTCGGGCGAAGTCCATGCCAGGTGCACGATGAGGTTTTTTCGTCCGAGGGAACGCACAACGCTCAAACAACTTCGGCTGTCTTGCCCCAGCACGAGAACTTTACCGGGCCGGTCACTTTTAAGTGTTTGTTTTGTCACAACGGTTTTATGGTACTTTCCTGCCGAAATAAGGCAAGCGTGTTTTAATGTTTTTCTGAAACGGCTTTTTCCAAGTACCGCTCGCCCTTGTCCCACATGACGGGTTGACGATCGGTTAAGCCTCTCCAAATGCCCAATAGCGCCCCAATATTTTGAATGGCCCAATAATAGGGCCCGGACAAAAAAAGGAAGGTGCTGCCGCTTAAATGGGCCAGTAGCGCCAAACTATAAAATCCCGCTTGCAGGGTGAAAACGGTGAAATAGAACCCTTGATTCAGGATAAAGCCATTAACGACAAACAATCCGAGCAGTTGCAACGGCATGAGCCAGCGTAAAACTTTATGTGAAATGAATTGGAAACAGAGCAGGGGCTGTTTTATTGTGGGCATGGCAATGCCTTGCTTGAGGGCTTGAATGCCTCCGGCGACGACACGCACGCGTGTCCAAAACCCTTCTTTCACACTGCAATGGGAGTGTTCTTCCCCCTTTGCTTCCGCTTCAAAAACAATGCGTTTCCCTTGTCGTACACTGTTCATCGAAATCACAAGGTCGTCTAAAATAACATGGCTTCCCACGGGCCGGTAGTCTACGGTTCGCAAGGCGTACATGGCGCCGTCCGCCCCGGTGACGGAGCCTGTTTGCGTCTCCAAGGCCTTCACCCAGTTTTCGTATTGTTGATAAATCAAGTCGAGCTTGCCGACGAGACTTTGAGTTTTGATGAGAGAGACATTCCCGGAGACAACGCCTACCCCGGGATCTTCGAAATGCCGTACCAGTGTGCGAATGGCCTGCGGCTCGTACATGACATTGGCGTCAGAGAGCACGACAATGGGATCGGAGACCCCTTTCATTGCCTCGTTGATCACAGAAATTTTCCCTCTTCGCTGCGGGTAGGCAAATAAAACCACTCCCTGTGCCTGAAAAGATGCGACGATACGGTTTGTCTGATCTGTTGAGCCATCCGAGGCTACGATGATGTGTAGTTTTTCTTTTGGATAATCCAAATTCAGTGCATTGAAAAGTTTGCTTGAGATAACCTTGTCTTCATTGTACGCCGGGATAAGCAAGGTGACTTCGGGCAGGGGGCCGGAATAGGTTTTTTGAAATTTTTTGCTACGATAAAAAAGTGAGGCCAGCAAGTAGAGTACGAATGCGTAACCTGCGATGGTGTATACGATTAAAGCGATGATTATCCAAAAAATAATTTCCACGATGAAGCCCTCGCATCCGGCATCCGATTACACGGGACGCCGTTTTTCTCGGGCACTCTTTTTTTCCCTTTCCGGCTCCCATGTGGCCGGAGCACTCCCGCGTACCGATTTCCAAATTCCGTGCAGCGACGCCACATTCATAAGACAAAAATAATAGGGCAAGTAAAATATTTTTGAGCGCATTCCTTTTTTGGCCAAAAGCCAGCCCGTGAGTGCAAAAAGATAAAAACAAACCTGCAGGATACCGAAAATCTGGTAGAACAGGTTCTGAGACCAAAGTGCGATATTCCCGACACCCGCGCCGACAATAAAAAACGGCGTGAGCCAACGCAGCAGCTTGTGCGAAATGAGTTGGAGCGTATAAAACCCGAAACGAAAGGGATTTAAAAGCACGGAAACCCGCATCATCCCGCGCACACTCCGGGAGACAATCCGCACCTTGCGTCGGTATTCTTCACCAAATTGTGAAACGGTTTTTTCGTGACAAACGGCTTGAGGTTCAAAAACCCCGCGAAACCCTAAGGCAATAATTTGAAGCGGATTCACAAAATCGTTGATGTCGTTGTATTGCAAGGGCGTGTACAAGGTTTTGCGGATCGCGTAGAGGGCACCGTCCGCACCGACCATCGAACCCAGTGCGCTCTCAAGGGCTTTAATTTTTAGATCGTAGTTCCAATATAAATCTTCGCACCAACCGACAAATGAAGATTTGGTTTCCACGTAGAGCGAGGCTCCGGTGACATAACCCACTGTGGGATCTGCAAAATTTTCGGCTAAGCGATGCACGACATTTTCGTCATAAAAGGCATTCGCATCTGAAAAAATGACCAACGTTCCTTTTGCAATAGAAACGGCATGATTCAGGCCGATTGTTTTTCCGCGGCGCTCTTTCATGCGAACCAGCGTGACTCCTTGTTGTGCGTATTCCGAGACAATCTGATCCGTTTCATCGGATGAGGCGTCCGAAACCACCAGTATCTCAAGTTTATCACGTGGATATTGCAGGGCAAGGCTGTTCTCGATTTTTTCACGGATGGTCGCAGCTTCGTTATAGGCCGAAATGATTAAGGTTACCTGCGGCTCAAAAGGCGCTCGTTGAACGGGTTTCACCCCTTTAATCGCACGCACAAACCATAATAACAGCGGGTAACCCAAGTAGATATAAAAGAGCGATGCAAAAGCGCCCCAAAACAAGGTGTTCATGGGCTGCGACCGTCTATTTCCCGTCTTCCCCACTGCCGTATAATTGAGACGATGCGGCTGGCGGCCTTTCCATCCCATAATGCAATTTGTGCAGATTTTTTTCGATCGGGGTTGAGGGTTTCCCGCGCTGCCTGAAGAATGTTTTCTTTTCGGGTGCCGACCAAACGATTGGTGCCTTGTGAAACGGTAATCGGACGTTCCGTATTTTCACGAATGGTGAGACAAGGGATGTTAAGGATGCTGGTTTCTTCCTGGATGCCCCCCGAATCTGTAAGCACCATTTTAGAACGCATCATCAACTGCATGAAATCGAGATAACCCAAAGGTTCCAACAAGCAGATGCCTTTGTCCGATGCTTGTTCGCAAGTTTGAAATCCCAGCTGGGCGATCCGCTCCCGCGTACGCGGATGCACGGGGAAAATAACGGGCAGGTCTTGCCCGATTTCTTGCAAGGCTTGCATGATTTCTCGAAAGACGGCTTCCTGATCCACATTGGAAGGCCGATGCAGGGTTGCAAGCGCGTATTGGCCGTCGTGGATGCCCCATTTTGGAAGCACGTCGGAGCTTGCGGCTTGTTCTCGCAAACGCAGCAAGGTATCGATCATGGTATTGCCTACAAAAAAAATCTTTTCGGGGGATACGCCTTCACGGTGTAAATTGTCTTCGGCCTCAGGAGAGGTCGTAAACAAAAGATCGGACAAGACATCTGTCATCAGGCGATTGATTTCTTCCGGCATCTCCCGGTCAAAACTGCGCAGCCCCGCTTCAACATGGGCGATGGGGATGTGCAGCTTGCTTGCCACCAAGCTGCAGGCCAAGGTCGAATTGACATCACCCGCCACGAGCAACAGATCGGGGCGATCTGCTAATAAGACAGGTTCAAAAGCGGACATAATGCGGGCCGTTTGTTGGGCATGCGAGCCGGAGCCGATTTCAAGATCGATATCGGGTTTGGCCATGCCCAACTCTTCGAAAAAAATACGGGACATTTTTTCGTCGTAATGTTGTCCCGTGTGTACCAAGGTTTGCCGGAAAGTCCCCTGCGAACGCATTTCGCGGATAATGGGGGAAACCTTCATAAAATTGGGTCGTGCGCCGACCACGTGCATGATTTTCATTTAATTGCTCAAATGTCCCCGAATGGCCGGTCCAATGCGTTTTGTGAGCGAAAGCGGTAATCGGCGCCACGCTTGTGTAAGCCAGTTAAATCGTGCATCATCGCTTTGAATCATGGCGCCTTGCGACGCGCCGTTTTTGGACCAATACCCCCAATGCAGGGGTTTTGCTGTGGCACCCCATTGCGTTTTAAAACGATAGGTTCCGCTACCGGGAGAGGAACGCCCAAAATCAAAATGCTCATATCCGTTTTCACAGGCCCAGCGGAGGGTTTCCCAATAGAGCAGGTTGTTGGGACAAAGCGAGATATACTCCTTAAGTGAAGAGGCCCAGGGGATCTGTACTGTATTTTTAAAGTAGAGACAGATACCGCCGCCGAGGGTTCGTTCTCCGTTTTTGATCAGAATAATTTTAGCACTTTTTTTGAAAGTCTCTAAAATTTCAGAGAAAAACGCGATGCTGTGTACAGGAGAACCCAAGGTGCGCATGTTGACTGCAAAAACATCATAAAAATCTTTCAAGCCTTCCCTGCCGTGCCAGGAGGCGATGAGACCCGATTTTTGAGGTTTTCGGATTTGATTTCTGAGTTTGGCCTTGAATCCTTTCCACAGAATATCCGGGTCTTTTTCCAAATCTAAAACGAGTGTCACTTTTTTGCCGTGTGCGGGTAAATCCAAACCACTGTCTTCCCGATGTCGAAAATCGACTGTATCGGCTTGTATCGCTTCAGCTTGCTGAAGCGCGTGTTTGTATAAATCCCGCTTGACGTTTTGTGTCTCGGCACAAATACCTCCGTCATCCAAAAAGGGGAGCGAAACCAATGTGCGCGAAAATTTCAGGGTACGCATGGAAATGAGAGGGAGAATGCCCTTGACTTTCCCTTCGCTACAATGCCAGAGGTAAAGCGGATGATGCTTGTAGCTGCGTTTAATCACTTTGCTCCAGCCGCTCAGGTGGCAATGTCCGGCTTTCGGGTTTTGCAGTACAAAGTCATCCCATATTTTCGCTTCGTCCTTCAAAAAGGCACAGTGTTCCACCGGCATTTCTACTCCAATACCGCTTTGATTTGGTAGTCTTTGGTTTTTGATGCATGTGTGAAAATAATAATTTCTCCCAATAGACCGATGGAGAAAAATTGAATGCCCACAACCATCAGCAAGACACTGAGCAAGAGCAGCGGGCGTCCGGCAATCGCGCCAATCCCCATGAGTCGATAAATGACGAGATAGCTCAAACCCAAGGTCCCGGTACCAAAAAGCGCCGAACCCACCAAACCAAAAAAGCGCAGGGGCTTTCTCGTGAATTTAAAAAGAAAAAAGAGGGTGAGGATATCCAGCAATCTGCGCAGATAAATGCCCGGTTTGTGAACCCGTGTTTTTTTATCCTGAACACTTTGCCGAACCGGGACTTCAAAAACTCGAAAGCCTTTTTGATATGCCAAGAGGGGGAGAAAGCGGTGGAGGTCGCCGTAGAGATGAACTTCCTTTGTGACCTTTGGCCCCATGATGCGGAGCCCGCAACTGACGTCATGATATTTCGCACCGGTCAAAACCCGCATAATGAGATGGAAGGCGCGGGATTGAAGCTGGTTGAAGACGGAGTCGATTCGTGGAAAGCGCCGTGAAATAACGAGGTCATGTTCCCCGGCTTCAAAAATATCGAGCAGTTTGTGCAATTGTTCCGGCTCAACTTGAAAATAGGACGCCAAGGTAATGAAGGCGGCCCCGCGCGCTTGTTCGAAACCCACGGAAAGCGCGGTTGCTTCTCCAAAGGCACGGTTGAGTTCGATCACTTTAATGCCCAAAGAGGTTTTCATCAGACTTTTGAGCGCTTCGCGTATTTCCGGATTGGGGCCGTCCAATACAAAGATAAATTCAAAGTGTTTCCCTCGTTTTGAGAGAATCTTTGTGTATTGATTGTAAAGTTCGGATAAATCGTCGTGTCGTTCACAAATGGGAACGATGACGGAGAAATCATAGGGATCCCGGGGCGAGGGGCTTTCCTTTGGCGCGTCCTGTGTTTTGCTCATGTCTTAGTCTTCCTTGTGATCGGTCTGCTGGAGAATTTTGATGTTGGGGTGCAATCCTTTACTGGGCCGAAAATCACCGGTTTTCATTGAGAGCTCTCCGATGATGCCGAGCGAAATGAGATGGGTGCTTAAAAAGAGGCACAACAAACCCACTGTTGCCGTAACGAGCCAAACCTCTGTATGATCCCTTTGCAAGAGATCGACTGCGGAAAAAAAGGCAAAAAATGTCGCAATGATGAAGGGGAGCGAAAAAAATCCGAACCATCGAAGCGGTTTTGAAGCAAAGCCGATGATCATTTTCACGGTAATAATATCTAAAATGACTCGCCAAACCCGGCTGATACCGTACTTGCTTTTGCCGAATTGCCGGGCATGGTGTTTGACAACGATTTCGGAAACCCTGGCCCCGGTAAGCGTGGTCATTGCCGGAATGAAACGGTGCATTTCACCGTAGAGAAAGACATTTTTTATAATGGATGCACGATAGGCTTTCAGTGAACAACCGTTATCGTGGATTCTCACGCCGGTGACCCGTCCGATAATCCAGTTCGCAATGATGGAGGGAAAGCGGCGCGACCAAAACTTGTCTTGCCGGTTTTTTCGCCAACCGCAAACGACATCATATCCCTCTTCCATTTTTTTTAGCAACATCGGGATGTCGGAGGGATCATTTTGCAGATCTCCGTCCATGCTCACGACGTTTTCCCCTTGGGCACAATCAAAACCTGCGGCCATTGCGGCGGTTTGCCCATAGTTTTTTCTAAAGGAGACTGCTTTGACGTGCGCATCGTTTTTTTGAATTTCAGCCAAAATTTCCAAGGTCCGATCCGAACTCCCGTCATCGACAAAGATAATCTCGTAGTCCTTGTTGAGCGATTCGCAAACAACACGAATCTTTTCATAAAGCAGACACACCGAGTCTTCTTCGTTGTAAACGGGTACCGCGACGGAAAGATAGGGCTTTGGATTCAAAGCTGTGTTCAAATTTTCCAAACTTTCATTGGCCGGAAGATCTATTCGAAATTGCCCAAGTTCCGGGTTTTTTAAGGAACTCTGCCGTGGTCATCTTCATAGCGTATGATATCGTCTTCTCCGAGATAGCTCCCGCTTTGCACTTCAACCAATCTCAGGGGAGAATCCAAGGTGTTTTCCAAGCGATGTTTCACACCCATCGGCACAAAGGTACTTTGATTCGCCGGAATTGTATAGACGCTTTCTCCACAAGTTACGGTAGCGAGGCCTTCAACAACGACCCAATGTTCACTGCGTTTGCGATGCATTTGAAGCGACAATTTTGCTTTTGGATTCACGATGATCTTTTTAATTTTATATCCGGGACCTTCCTCCAGTACCGTGTAGCTTCCCCAGGCCCGAATCACGGTCTTATGGACAAGATGAGCGTCATCTTGACGTTGTTTTAAGAGTGCGGTGATTTTTTTTACATCTTGTGCCTTGTTTTTATTGCAAACAAGGGTCGCATCTTCGGTGTCGACAACAACCGTATCTTGCAAGCCGACTGTTGCCACGACCCGCTTTCCGGCATAGACAATGCTATTTCGGCTTTCAATGTCGACAACATTCCCTGTGAAAATGTTTCCGTTTTTATTTCTTGGAATGACTTCGTCCAGCGCATTCCAGGATCCAACGTCTTCCCACCCCATATCTGTTGGAATAACGACCAGACGATCTGAATGTTCCAGAACTCCGTAGTCAATTGATATGGATGGGAGTTGTTGATAGACTCTTTCCAGGTTTTTTTCGTAAGTCGTTGTTCCAATCGACCGCTCTATTTCCCGGAGACCCGACGCTAGCTCAGGCAAACAACGGTCGATTTCCTTCAAAATAGTGGATACCTTCCAAACAAAAATCCCGGTGTTCCAAAGCGTGTTTTTATCTTCCAAGTATTTTTCAGCCGTGTTGCGATCGGGTTTTTCAACAAAATTTCGTACCTCGAAAAGCGATTGCGCGCCTTCTAATTTTTTACCTGAACGCATGTAGCCGTAGGCCGTTTCAGGACGCGTGGGGGTTGCACCCAGCGTAACCAGGTATTCGGTTTCGGCGGCTTTTATAGCGAGGCGAAGTGCCTTGTTGAAAAGGCCCGGCTCTCGAATGAAATGATCTGCGGAAAGAACGACCATGATGGTCTGCGGATCCAGCTTGCGCAAGGTGATTGCCGCCAAGGCAATCGCCGCCGCCGTATTCTTTCTCTGCGGCTCCGAGATATAGTTTAGCTTGGGGCTCTCCGGTTGTTGTTTCAACTGGAAGCGAATTTGTTCGATTTGCTGAAGATTGGTTATGACATAGAGATTTTGTGGCGGAATCAAATCGGAAATTCTGGAAACAGTAACCTGAATTAAGGTTTGATTGCCGAAAATTTTGAGAAGTTGTTTAGGGTATGCCTCTCGGCTCAAAGGCCAAAACCGTGTTCCACTTCCCCCCGCTAAAATCACACCGTATGCTGCCATGAATTCCTTTCCATCCTTAGGAAATGGGAGACTTGTTTTGAAAAATGATCGGTTAGAACCAAAATTATACCTGAATCAATCGCTTTTTCCTATTGAGTTTTACCGATATTTCTTCAGGGGCAATCGGCCCTGCGGGCGGCACATTAGACACCGAATTTACGCGACGGGAGAAACTTAGCGCAAAGGGAATACGAGTGATGCCCTCAGGTTTTTCTGGAGCGTGAAAAATTATGTGCTTGGCATCAATACCATGTAAGTCCTGTCATACAATTTTTGTAAACACCAGGAAATGAAAGCCACCATGAACAAACAAACTGTTGATAAATACACAATTTGAAGTACCCCGTTTTCAGGAAAATAAAAGGCTTTCATCGTGATGTAAACAGGGCGATGAAACAAGTACATGGCAAAACTGCTGTAACTGATTAGGGAGATCAGCTTTACTTTTTGAAATTTGTTTTCATTTAAGTTGCTTATGACAAAAATCAAATATGAGCCCGAAAGCACAATCGGAATTTCTTTGAGCTTATTGAGAGTCCATGAATTAATTTCTACAAACAATAGATTGAACCCCAAAAAAAGTACCAGCAAAGCTGTTTTGATATTGATCATTTTTGTTTTGAGGCCTTGTTTAGAACAATAGAGGCCCAGGCAAAAGCAGGGGAAATATAATAAAACCCTGAGATCCACTTGCTTGAAAATAACGCGTAACGCAAGCGTCGCCATGAAAATCAAGAGAATGAACGATATGAATTTTATGGGGTAATCAACAAAATTATGCAAGAAAGGGCTGGCAAGATAGAACAAAAAAATCATGGCGATAAACCATAACGTTAAAGGGGGCGGCCCCAAATACATTGATAGAAATACCAAGGATTTAAGGGATGTGTCAGCGTCATTAATGCCATAAACATAAAAAAGCGTGATCGACAAAACATAGAGGGGGTATATTCTAATTAGGCGCTTTTTGAAAAAATGAATTCGATTGTTTGATTTTATTTCCGTACGGCCCACCAGAAATCCGGAAATGAATACAAATAGCCCCAGCACAATGAAGGTCAATATGGAAGTAAAGGCATTATGATATTCAGGAAAGGCCTCTGTATAGTTAAATAAATGCCAATAACCCACAATGTAAAGCATACTGAGGGCCCTTAGGTATTCAATGTGATTCAAATTTTTCATGTGATGAATTGAAGTGTCTTGAAAAGCCTTCCTTCAAGCACTTGAGCATTGGGGGTTGCCTATCGGCTTGACTTGCTCTACCTTCGAATAAAAACCGCTTTGGCCGGATTGCCCTGCGCGATCGCATGATCCGGAATTGATTTTGTCACGACCGAATTGGGTCCAAGAATCACATTGTCTCCGATTTTTGCCCCATCAATGATTACCGTACCCGCTCCGACCCATACATTTCTCCCGATTTTTATTCCCTCCGATGTTTTTTCTTGCAGACAGATCGGGGTCTCCAGTTTGTCATATTTATATTTATTGCCGATGATCGAAACATTTGGGCCAATCAAACAATCATTTCCGATCTCAACACCTTTTGTGCTGGATGAAATAAAACAACATGGGCCGATCGAAACATTTGAACCGATGGTCAATGGCCCGCCGTCGGTCTTAATTTTACAAAAAGAACTGATCATCGTTTTTTTTCCGACAACGAAGAAGGGACTTAATTCCACTTCAGCCTTTGGGCTAATCATGCATCGGTATTTAATAAAATAAATCAGAGTGATTAATGATCCCGGGATCAGAAACCTTCGTAACAATTTTATTATTTTCACTGATCCTTATTCCTTAACTCAAGGCCGGTTTCCATATTCAAAATATCTTTTTTCGTTCTTATCAGGATGTTTTCGCCATTTGGGTATTTCTCAGCGTTTTGAGCGATTTGCCATAGGGCACGCGCAATATCCTTTGGCTGTAAGAGTGTGTTCCCCTCTTGTTTTTCCCGTTCTATTTCTAGCAATTTTTCGGGGAAACTCCTCAGCAGTGCGGTTTCGACGAAGGTCGGGGAAAGCCCAAGTACTTTAATGTTGAATCGATCCACTTCGCTTGCAAGGCATTTGCTTAGACCCAATAAACCGTATTTCGCAATGACATATGATGCCATCCTGATGGGGGGGATCCCCGAGACCACGGTCGATAATAAATTTACAATGGTCCCGGCCCGCCGTTCTTTCATATGGGGAAGAACCGCTTTTGCAAGCAGAGCGCTCCCGTACAGAATGACTTCAAGGTCTTCAAAATATTCTTGAGCGGTCATGCGATCAAAGGTTTTCAGTTTGAGCGGACGTGTCACACAATTGATCAGAACATCAAGTTTGGATTCTGTTTTTATGATGTGTGACACCATCGAATTGACATCATTTTCATTTCGAATGTCGCATTGGATTGTCTCGCAGTTTCTAAGATTTTTTTTGATGTGTTGCGCGTGTGCTTCATTATTAAGATAAGTCGAAAATGTTGTAGCACCCTGTTCCGAAAAATATTTCGTCGTTGCCGATCCGATACCGCCGCTGCCACCAACAACAAGAACGACCTGCGACATTTTAACGATTCTCCAGAATACGGACTTTTGCTTCTCCGCTCACGGCGATCTTTCCATCAACAATGACTTCTGTTTTCATCGTAAGAATTTTCACGCTCTCACTCTTATTGCTTACCGTGCCTTTGACCGTGACCTGATCTTCCAAAAAAATGGGCCGCCTGAATTTTAGTGTTTGACTGAGATAAAGACAGTCTCTTCCGGGACAATACATGCCGACCAGTGTAGAAAAAAGAGACCCGATGAGCATACCGTGTGCAATGTTTTTTTTAAATTTGCTCTGTTTCCCGTAAGCGGGATCGCAATGAAGTGGATTGAAATCACCTGTGATTTGCGCAAATTGATCGACTGTTTCTTCAGAGATGACTTTCGTGAAGGTATAGCTTGCCCCGACTTGAATATCGGAAAAATTCAAATGGGCGGGATAAGGTGTTTTTTGTTCCACTTAAGGTCTTCTCACTTCTCCAAGGCGCAAGGATGATGATCCTAAGCTGTGTTGATGGCGTGTAGTCTGCGTTATTCGCTTAAAACAACACCGTGACTGCGCAATGCGGCTTTAATATCTCCGACACACTTAACAGATGTGACCTCTTCCATTTTGAATTTGATATTGAACTTTATCTCCAGTTCGGTGACCAAGACCAATCCATTCATAGAATCCCATGTATCAACATTATCGGGTGAGGTTTCATCGGTAATGGATGCTTCGTCTATTTCCAATACATCTGACAAAATTGCTTTAAGTCTTTTCATCTAATCAGTCCTTATGAGTTGAATAAAATCCGGATACGGGTACGCTTTATTAAGGTCATATACTGAAATTTCACGGCCCTTTTTTCCCTCCAGGGGGCTAAACCCGGCTTTCTCGTAAAAACCCCGGGCAGGCATATTTTTTGGAGTCGGTGAAAATGTGCCGACGAGGGTTTGTGCCTGTTCATTTTTTGCCCGTTCGATGATATAGGCGACAAATGTTTCTTCAATTTTTCTCCCAAGAACGCGGCAGCTCAATAAAAAGCTGTCTATTTCCCATTGCTCCGGGCCTTTTTTTACAATTGCGACCCCGCAAATCCCGTTATCACCAAATTTATCCTCGGCTTTTAACGACAAAACAAGGACATCTTCCCTCCTTGAGAAGGATTTAATGTCCTCTTCAAGATAGCGCTTTGTTGTCATATTAAATTGGTTTGTTTTCTGGGTCAGTTGTGAAATTCTCGGAATGGTAAAAGAGTTGGCCTTTTCGATTGTCACTTTTGTCTTCAGTTGTTTTAGATACTCGCTCAGATCTGTCGCCGTTTTTTTGATGGCGGTCCGTTTTTTTTGAGCGGCGTACATGCGCCCCTTATTTTTATCTTCATCGGTGATTTGAAGACTGCTGAAGTCATCGATCTCCATCAGCATTTGCAAATAAGAAGAGGGATCTTCCGGCAGAACGGGAACCAGCACCTCGGGACAAGCCGTCCGGACCATTTCTTGATTCAACTTGTCATCGTCAAGAAAAACCAGGCTGCCTGTTCCGATGTTGATCTCTTCGGCAATCGATTTTATGTTTGAGATCTTGTCTTCCCAATTGATCCGCATTGCCGCAAAATGATGTTCTCTCAAAACCATGTCGGGGTGTTCCCGAATGACTTGTATCGCATCTTCAAAATTATTTTTACTGTTAATCGCAAGGATGACACCGCGCTCAAAAAGCGAAAGAATATATTTCTGAAATTCCCAAAAGGGTCTGCCCTCAGGTGTCGGCCCAAGCCGAATGCCTTCCAGACCATCTTCGCCGACCACCCCGCCCCATAAGGTGTTATCAAGATCCAGCACCAGACACTTTCGGGTCATCGATGCCATCGACTTAATGTAGGGCAGGTAGGCATCCGCCAGGGCCGGCATGTGATTTAAACTTAATTTCATGTCACCGATGTAATACATTTTATGATCAACAATGTGCTGTTTTCCGATTTTGGAACAGAAGGCATCATAGTCAAAAACAAACACTTGTCGGTCTGTTTTATAATCCGCTCTCAACTTTCGATTCAGGGATTCTGTGGCTTCAAAAAAACCAAAATCCTGCTTGTTTTCCAAAATACCGAGCGGAGAGTATTCCGGAACAGACAAGTTGTGAAGCAGAATCTTGGCGGAAGACCCTTCTTTTATTTTTTCGATGAGCGATTCTATTTCATCCCCGTTTTCTGAAACCCATTCTTTTCTGGATGTGTCAGACCTGCGGTAGGCCTGAAAAAAGTCATCCCCCCAAAGCGTCATCGCATCAATAAAAAGAATGATCAGGTCGGGAGAGAATTGATAGAGTCCGCTCTCAGGGTTCAAAATTTCCTGTGTATATTGTTTGTACTTCGCGACGTAAATTTCGGGGAAAATACCCAAGGCGCAACACTTGACATAGAGCGCCTCTTTTATCCCGTTGCTTGTAAAACTGGATAAAATCGCAATCTTCATCTTTTTGTCATAAGACGGTTCTTTTTCTTTGCATGCTCTATTAAGACGCCTATAGAGTGTAAAATAGTCGGAAATTCCCTTGATTTTTTTTTGGGCAATGATTTTTTTTAATGTTTCCATTGTGTGTGTCTAGCTTGCCTTGCGAAACATCTATTCACACGGCGTGCCTTCCTTTAAGAAAGCTCTGAGAAGCGGACAATCTTTTGTTCATTCAGAAAGGTCATCACACATTGAACGCTTTCATCCAGTGTCAAGGTTTCGGTATCTACAACAAGCTCAGGGTTTTCCGGAATTTCATAGGGGGATGATATCCCCGTGAAGTGCTTGATTTCACCCGATCTGGCACGTTGGTAAAGCCCTTTGGGATCCCGTTTTTCACAAACGGCCAAGGAACACTTGCAATAAACCTCGATAAAATCTCCTTCCGGAACAAGCCGCCGCACTTGCTCGCGATCTGTTCTGAAGGGAGAAATAAATGCCGTTAAGGCGATGACACCCGTTTCGATGAATAACTTTGCCATCTCCCCGACACGGCGGATATTCTCATGCCGATCTGCTTCAGAAAAGCCAAGATCTTTGCATAAACCGTGTCTGACATTGTCGCCGTCAAACACAAAGGTTCGGCAACCCTCTTGATGAAGTTGTTCCTCCAAAGCATGGGCGAGTGTCGATTTACCCGCAGATGACAGACCGGTAAACCACAGTATAACACTTCGATGGCGGTTCTGCGCTTCCCTTCTTTTTCGGGTAACGGTTGCATGGTGCCATACAACATTTTTTTCATTATCGTCAGTTTTCATTCTGAACCTCGCCATTTTATATTCAGGATGAATCACAGAAGCGCCTCAGGGCCTCCGTTCTACAATGAGTACAATATCTTCGTTAAAACCCGGGGATTGAAGCAAGGCGCCACTGGAAGCAACTTCAAGATCATGGCTGCTTGAAGTGCCTAAACGGGTATCATACCACGAGACACTATAGTCTCCTTCAGGTATATTCAAGACAAGTTCACTCGCGGCAATATCTGCTTCATATCCGGCATCAAAGTATGTTAGATAGAGTTGCCCTGTAAGTCCTCTTGTCACGGCCTTCGCCGGTTCATTCGTTACAAAATTCTCAATCAGCACTGTCTGATTTAAAAGATCCGCATATTTTTCAACAACAGAAGCAAGGTGCATGTGATCACGCATCACTTGGCGGACTTCTTTGCTATAAGGTGCATCAATATAGAGCCAGGTGGCCTCGCTGCTGCCTGTTCCCCCAAGCGTAAAGACAGACCAAAAGGTTCTACGAAAGGCAAAGCGTAAACTTGGCTCATTCATCGCATCATTGTGCCACAAACCGCGAAGCGTATCTTTGCCAAAAACTTTTTTGTAGATTCTTCGGATAAATTTCGGGGATTTTTTCAAGAGCGTTCGCAATAGCGAGGGCGGACGTTCGTAACGTACCAATTCGTTCATCATCGCAGGCTTCGTCCAACTTGCAGCATCCAGTTCATTGGTTTGATGCAGGAAGGCGATATCCACATTGGCGTCCCGCCAAACTTCCTCAGATAGCCCAATGGGTAGGTCGTAGGGATCTGCTGCTCTGATCCAGGGAATATAATATTGGTTACTTAAATCAACAAAACAGGCGCCGCAATTGGGTTTGTGTTCCATTTCATTGCCAAGTTCCCAATACACATTCGGAAAAGCGGCAAAACGGCTCACAATCGTTTTAATATAGTTTTGTTTTTTGTGTTCATCACCTGCTTTCCAGACATTAAAGGGATGACCGTCTCCGTCCGTATTATTCTTAAACCAGGTGTCGTTATTTCGAGACCAGGTGTCGAAGAGGTTGACTTGGACATAAATGCCTCTGGCCGCTGCTTCTTTGACCAGCCATTCGCCCCGCCTGATCCATTCAAGATCCCAGGAAAGTCCGTCTTTCTCCAAGGGGTAGAGGGCAATCTTCAGGAGGATACCGTTGTGTTTGTATTTGACCAGCAGGTCTAAATACTGAATCAGTTGCTCGTCCGATTTCCAACCGATCCTGACCTCACTGCCAGGGTCTATCCCGGCATTCACTTCTCCTTCTTTGTTTTTAGGGCCGTAATCCCGGGCGGCAATCCATTTTCCACCAATCCAATAATGGGGCGAACCATCGTCATGTATCAAATATTGGGGATGTTTTGGATCAACTTTCACATGTCCGCGGATGCCTTTGTGCGCGGGCTGATCTGAAACGGTGAATGTTCCGGACTTCGTTGCTTCTTTTTTTGTCAGAGGAAAGATCCGGTAGTGCCATTCGCCGGACATGTCCGGCATAAAACGGATACGCCAAGTGTGCCGCTCTTCTTCAAGACCATCATAAAACCCGCTGACTTTATAGGTTTTTCCGCTCGGAGATTCAAATTCACCCGAGAGTGTGACTTCCTCATAATCGAATCGGTTTTGGTAAACCTGGTCTGAGGAAACGCTTGTTTCAAACACTTCATATAAAAAAACATCGGGTGATTTAGAGAATGCATTTGAATGAAGCATTAAAACCGGTAGTACGGTTCCCAAAAAAGAAACGGTGCTGCAAAGCATTTTTATTTTTTGAATAAATATAAGAACACCCCCGGCAATAAACTAACGATTTGAAGAAAATGAAAAGACAAACCTGCTGCGGTACAGGTTTCGAGTGAAACCCCGGACTGCTTAAAAAATAAATAAAGCGCCCCTTCCCGAATACCTAAGCCCCCAATGGATACGGGCATCAGCATGACAATGAATAGCAAGGGCACAAAAACAGCGAACAGTAAAAAGGCCGGGCGCACATCCAGGGCCAAAAAAAGAGTGAAAAAAATCATGATGCGAATAAACTGTACGGAGACTGAAAGCAGCAGGAGTTTGAATATTGCCACTCTGGGTAAGCGCACAGCACGTAGGGACGCAACAAATCGATCCAAGACAACAACAATCACCTTCAATTTTCCTTGTAATATGTTGATGTGAGTGTAGTCCAGGTCTGCCAGCTTATTTTTTAGCAAATACAGCGACAAAAAGCCAATCAACAGACCCGCGCTCACAAGGGCATAAATCGGCATGACGGTATTCAATACTGCGCCGACAACAGAAGCGAAAAACGCGATCAATAACATCGAAAATAATCCGACCATACGATCAAGAAAAACAGAAGCCGCAATTTTAGCACCCACACCCTCTTCCTTCGAAAGCTGATAACTGCGAACCACATCCACTCCGATACCTCCCGGCAAAAGTTGTCCGACAGAGTTACTAATAAATACAATTGACAATAAATTCAAGAATTTTGGAAATATACGATAAAAATGTAAAACAACTTGCCAGCGGTAGGCCATGACAAAGCGAATACTCAAGACAAAAACAAGCGCAATCAACAAGAGAACCCAATCCAGATTCGCCATCACATTGCCAAGCGAAGTACCATCAATGCTCCTGAATAAAACAGTCAAAATACTTACACTCACAAAGAGTTTGATGATGTATTTTTTATTTATTTTGATCATGATGAATCAATCATACTTCCAGGTCATCCCCTAAAGAAATCCTTTTGCTTTATACCAAGCCACCGTGCGCTTCATGCCTTCTTTAAGGCTCACTTTCGCTTTATAACCCAAGACTTTCTGAGCTTTTTCGATTGAAAATGCACGATTATTTTTAAAAAAACGAACCCGCCGTCTGTGTAGCGGCGGCTCAATCCCGAAAGGAACACAAATCGCTTCACACACCACAGCGGCACTATAAAAAAACCAGTAAGGAAAGTGCAAAAAAGGCGATGGCGCACCGACCGCTTCCGCCGCAGTATTGATATAGGCTTTGAGCGGCAGATATTCAGGCCCGCCGATAAAAAAGATTTCTCCGTGAATGCCCGGCGTTTCAATGACCTTCACAAAACCTTCAATC
>JALUVJ010000183.1 GCA_027020665.1 Nitrospira sp. | reverse complement strand
CCGTGAGGAACTCATCGGACAGGATCACCGGATTATCAATTCCGGCAGTCACTCAAAGGCCTACATCCGGAACATGTGGCAGACCATTGCAAACGGCAGGATCTGGCGGGGTCAATTTAAAAACAAAGCAAAGGACGGATCCATCTATTGGGTTGATTCCACCATCGTTCCTTTTTTGAATGCGCAGGGAAAACCCTATCAATATCTTGCCATTCGGACAAATATTACAAAACAAAAATTAAACGAGGAGGAAATCAAACGCCTGGCCCAATACGACGACTTGACCGGATTACCCAATCGGACCCTCTTTATCGACAGAGTGAACCAGGCCATCAAACAGAACCGCTGGAAAAGACGGTCCTTTGCCGTCATGTATATCGATTTGGATCAATTCAAATTTGTCAATGATACGATGGGCCATTCCGCCGGGGATCAATTGCTTCAGGAGGTTGCCGGCCGTTTGACTGCGGCCCTGCGTGACGGAGATACGGTTGCCCGCATGGGCGGTGATGAGTTTACCGCACTGCTTCCCGAAATCGCGAAGCGGGATGATGCCGCTTTGGTTGCAAAAAAAATGTTGACGGCCCTGAAGCAACCTTTTGATATCGGAAACCAGGAACTGTTTGTCAGCGGCAGCATCGGCCTTAGTCTTTATCCGGACAACGGAAAAGATGCGGAAAGCTTGATCAAGAATGCCGATACGGCCATGTATCATACTAAGGAGAACGGCAAAGGGCACTTTACAAGCTATTCACGCGACATGCAGACCGTAAAACAAGAAAGACTGGTTTTGGATGCCGCCCTTCGCCATGCCCTGGAGCGCGAGGAATTTCATCTTTGCTACCAGCCCCTGGTTCACCTTCAAGGGGGAAAAATTATCGGCATGGAGGCCCTGCTTCGATGGAAAGCGAAGGGCCGCGGCTTGGTTTCTCCAATGAAGTTTATTCCGCTTGCGGAACAAAACGGCTTGATTTTGCCCATCGGGGAGTGGGTGCTGAAGACGGCAAGCGCACAGATCAGGGCCTGGGCGGATCGCGGCTTCGACGGATTGAGCATGTCGGTCAATGTTTCGGCCTTTCAATTCCAACAAAGGGATTTCGTGGAACAAATCAGAAACATCGTCGAGGTTTTCGGCGTCGATCGCGGCGCCTTGAAGCTGGAGTTGACCGAATCACTGCTCATGGTCAAGCAGGAAGAAGTCATCACAAAGTTAAAGCAACTCAAGGAAATCGGCGTGCAAAGCGCGATAGATGATTTCGGCACCGGTTATTCCTCCTTGTGTTACCTGAAACGCTTTCCCGTTGAGTCATTCAAGATTGATCGTATCTTCGTCCGCAATCTTCCGGATGACCCCGATGACGCGGTATTGGCCGAAGCCATTATCGCCCTGGGACGCAACATGGGCATCCGTGTCGTTGCGGAAGGGATCGAAAGGAAAGATCAGCTTGCTTTTTTGCAAGCACACGGGTGCGATGTGGGACAGGGCTATCTTTTCAGTCCGCCCATTTCCGGCACTGCTTTTACACAACTTCTCGAAACCACCCGCGAAAACAAATGCATTGACGAAAGTCTGTTCGGAGGCATGGTTGAACAGGGGGGCACGGCGACCCCGAAGTTAGCTGAAAACTGATCGATCACCCGTGCCGCTTCAGCTCACCCTGTGTTTCAATGGAATAGCTTGAGGCAATGCATCGTGACAAGGGCCTTTCCACAGGTTTCAAATTCGAGGTTTCGGCGGGAGGCTTGAAACAAAAGCCTCCCTATCCCCGGACACCGCTGATGTAGGCTGCGGTGAGGGCGTTTTGGGGTGCTTCAAAAACCTGCTTTGTTCCGCCCTGCTCGATGAGGCGCCCCATGCCATTTTGACTCCAAAAAAATGCCGTGGCATCCGAAATGCGCTTGGCCTGGGCGAGATTGTGCGTCACAATCACGATGGTGTAATGTTCCTTGAGCGCCGCAATCAAATCTTCCACCACAGCACTTGAAAGCGGATCGAGGGCTGCACAGGGTTCATCCATCAACAGCACCTGCGGTTTTAAGGCAAGGGCGCGGGCGATGCAAAGCCGTTGCTGTTGTCCTCCCGATAAGGTGAGCGCATTCTGCGTCAAACGATCTTTGACTTCATCCCACAAACCCACATCCCGCAGAACAGTTTCAAGTCTCTCTGTCTGTTCCTTTCGGTCTTTTATGCCGTGTTCTCGTAATGGAAAACAGATATTTTTTTTAATCGAAAAAGGAAAGGGCGCGGGGTTCTGAAAAATCATCCCGATACGGCGGCGCAATTGAATCACATCGACTTCCGGCGCGTGAATATCCGAACCTTCAAATAAAACCCTGCCCGAAATACGGCAATCCGGGATTAAATCCGTCAATCGGTTCAAGGTCGAAATCAGGCTGGTTTTGCCGCAACCGGAAGGCCCGACAATCGCCGTAATTTTCCCGGCTTCTATCGGCAAACAAACCGATTGAAGCACCTGTTTCAGACCGTAAAAAAGACTCAAATTTTTTGTTTCGATCAATCCCACGGGCTGTTTTTTAGCGGGTGCGATCTTTGTTGAAACAAAGTCGGTGAGAGGAGGAACGGTGCTCATATCGCCAGTCCCGTTTTACGCCAACGGGAGACAATTCCCGCCGTGGTCACATTCACGATAAATAAAAGAACGATTAAAACAAGGGCAGAAGCATAAGCATTTTGATCTCCACCGGGCACATTCATCGAAAGATCAAAAATATGAACCGACAAAGCCCGGCCCGAGTCCAACAGAGAACCCGGCATGCGATCCACATAACCACTGGTATATACAAGAGCCGCCGTCTCGGCAATGGCCCGTCCGCCGCCCAATAATAGCCCTGCGAGCAAGGCGGGGGCGGCCCCCGGAAGCAAAATATGACGCAAACTTGCCCCGTAGCTTAAACCCAAGGCCGCTGCGGCCAGACGGTCACGCGCCGGATTTGCACGCAGTCCGGCTTCCAAAGTCCGAATTAAAAGCGGCAAAATCATGCAAGCCAGGGTCAGCCCTCCGGACAAAATGGAAAACCCAAGCCCCAAATAAACAGAAAAAAAAGCATTTCCAAAAAGCCCGAAAACAATAGAAGGCACACCCGCAAGCACATCCAAGGCCCGTCGCACCATGCGGCCGAATGCACTTTTTTCCGGTGTAAATTCCGCCAAAAGAATGGCCGTGCCGAGGGCAATGGGTAAAGCCGCAAGCAAACAGACGCCCATAATGAGAAGTGTCGAAACCAAGATAGGGAGAATCCCGCCGCGACGGCCTGCCTTTTCCGGCGCGGTGCTTAAAAAATCCCATGAAATTTGAGCCGCGCCGTGAATCAGGATATCGGCCATCAGCCAGGCAAATACCGCGACAATAAATGCGGCAACCGACCACAGGACAAAACCTGCAAAGCCTTCATTTTTTGCGGGAGCCAGCCTATTCATATACCGTCTTCGCTTCAATGGATTCTGCCGCAACGACAAGGACCAGGACAGCGGCCATGAGGATTAAAGCACTCATAAAGAGGGCGGCACGGTGATCTCCCAGGGCATAAGACATTTCCAAGGCAATATTCGCTGTCAAAGTCCGCACCGGATCAAAAAGGCTTTCAGGGATCTGAACCACATTGCCGGCAACCATTAAAACAGCCATTGTTTCCCCAATTGCGCGTCCCGCACCCAGGATTATTCCCGTCGATATGCCCGGTAATGCGAGGGGCAATACCACCCTTTTCACAATCTGCCCCCGTGATAGGCCCAGCGCAGCGGCGCCCCGGATCAACGCTTGCGGAACACGCAGCAGCGCGGCATGGGCATTTAGCGCAATGGTCGGCAAGATCATCAAAGCCAGGATCAAAATCCCCGCCAACAGGCTTGCGCCGGGCGCTTGAAGTTTTCGGATGAGCGGCACCAGGACGAGCAAACCCCAAAGCCCGTAAACAACCGAAGGAATACCCGCCAAAAGCGTTATGAGGCCTTGATAAAAACGTGCCCCTTTTTGAGGGGCATAATAAAGCGAAAAAATCCCTGAAAAGAGGGCCAAAGGGGCGGCCAAACCCATCGCGCCGAAGCTGATCAAAAAACTCCCGGCCAGCATGGGCCGGATATTAAAACGTCCTTCGGTCGGATGCCATGAGGCATCGCTAAAAAATCGCGTGAGGCCAATCGTTTGAAAAAGGGGAAGGGCTTCCTTGAGCAAAAAGGCAATAATGAGCAATACAATCACGCCCGATACCGCAGAGAGCAGGCGCAGTAAAATGACCAAATTGCGGTCACTCCGGCAAGGGGACAAAATATTGCTCCTGAATGACGGCCCGCACATCTTTTGAACGGGCAAACTGAATAAAGCGAAGCACCCATCCTGTTGGTTTTTTTTGAGTGACCAAATTGAGCGGACGGCGAATCGGAAAACGGCCGTTTTGAACATTTTCCAATGTGGGGGAAATATTTGCGACGGGAAGCAATTTGATCGGTGTCCCCAATTCAGCCTCAAGCGCCGCGGCCCCGATCGAAACATAGGCAATGGCATCGGGATTGCCGGAAAGCGTTTTAATCCCTTGCGCATTGTCGCCGATGATGACATCCGGGTGAATTTCCGTGCTTTTGAGTTTGAAGTAGGCTGTGAACAGTTCGAGTGTGGAATGGCCCGCTGATTTGTTAATCACCGTAATCGGCGCATCGTGCCCGCCGACTTTTTCCCAATTTTTAATCTTGCCCTGATAGATTGCGACGATCTCCGCATTACTTAATTTTTTGACGGGATTGTCTCGGTGCAAAATTATCGTAATGCCGTCAAAGGCGATTGAAAAGGCCTTGAGATCCTTTTCATTTTCTTTTAAATCGCGCGATACCAAACCGATCTCCGCAAGCCCGCGCCGCGCATCGGCAATGCCGCGTGAGGAGCCGCCGCTTTGCACATCCACCTGAATTTCAGGATGGCTATCTTCAAAAAGTCGTGCGATTTCAGAAACCAAAGGCGCCACCGTGCTCGAACCCGTCAGTACGAGATGCGTCTTTTCTTTTCCGGCCGCGTGCGTGTGCTGCGGCAAAAAAATCTGCAAAGACAAAACCCAGAAAAGAAGCAAGATTTTGAGCATCTTATTCAAATTTAAGTTTGCAGCAACCCAGATTAATCATGTTTCCCGAACGGGAAAGATCCACATCCTCTGCAAGCGAATAGAGCATCCCCTTGCCTTCCCGCACGGACGAAACCAATCCGGCATCCCGAAGAATTTTCAAATGATGCGAAAGCAGACTTTGATCCATCTCCAGGACCGCATTCAGTTCGGTCACCGTAAGCGGCTTTGCCATTAAAAGAGACATCACCGAAAGGCGGGTTGTATCCCCCAAAACCTTGAGTTTGTCGGCACAGGGCTGCTGCGGCAGATTTTTTTTGTTCGGCATGCTTTGATCTAATTAATGGAATTATTTTTCATATGAAAAATAATTCATGTATTGGACGAAAGTCAAGAAAAGATGCAGTCTGTATTTCTGCGGGCATTCTTACGGACGAAGAAAATTTCGCCGCTCTTTAACAAATGAAAAAGATGCGACGGCTTCTATTCCGGAAAGGGCAGGGCTTCGTCGATCAGCATAATCGGAATGCCTTCACGAATGGGATAGACCAGACGGCAGGCCGCACAGGTCAAACCGTCCTGTTTTTCATTCATTTGAATCGCGTTTTTGCACTTTGGGCAGGCCAGAATATTGAGCAGTTCTTCATTGATGGGCATTTTTTTCTCCTCCTATGATGTTTGAACTTATGATGTTTGAAATTGTTGAGTCAGGTTACGTTTACTGTTTTAAAATCCAGTCCACTGCCTCTGCGAGATCTTCCGCCACATTATCTGCGGCTTGGCCTTTCGCCTTTAAGGTGTTGAAGGTTTCGGCGCCTTCTCCGGTTTTGACCAAAATACGCCGTGCCTGTTCATCCGGCATCAGGGCATCGGCAAGCCCGAGGTCCGAGGCTTTATCTCCCACGACAT
>JALUVJ010000182.1 GCA_027020665.1 Nitrospira sp. | reverse complement strand
CATCGTCACGCTCTTGCAATGTGTCTTGCCCTTTCAAGATCTGCATGACGATTTCCGGGCACAGCATTGTTTTGAGCTGAGCCCGCCAAAAAGATTTGGCCGCTGAAATCTTAGTCCCAAAATTTTTGAGCAAAGCCCGAATCGTATGCATCAAAATTTCAAAAGTTGTCTCTCCCACGCCCTGAATCAGAAGATTTTTCAATATTTTGAGACAGTGCTCTGATTGTTTTTTTGGTAAACGCGGCTGCTCCAAAATTTCCAGCAAAGTCCATGCAAGCTGATGAGCGACTGCGGTTTCTGAAAAAGCCTTGTCTTCCGTGTAAGCCACCTTTTTTGAAAAATCTCGAATCGGGCTTTCCGATTCGCCCTTTGTTTTTTCAGGTATCAATTCTGCGCGTAAGCTTTCATGGCCCTGGAGTTTATCCGACAACTGCCTCTTGATTTCGTCGTTCTCTTTTGCAAGAGGAGCAAGCTTTTTAAGCAGGCGGTAAGCAGGCGGCGCGATCGTGTCGGCGGAAAGGTCCATTTGCTTGAGCACCTCCGGAAAAAGGCTTAGAGGCATGTGGGATAAAAAATTTTCAAGCGGCATGACCTGATCGTCCTCAACCCGCATCGAAAGTTTGAAAACTTGTTCACGCACTTCCGTGCGCAGTTTGGCAAAAATCTCGCCCAGGTTCTGTGCATCATCCGTTTCAACGGATGACCGTCCGGCTTCTTCTGCGGAGCCCTGGCGTTTTAAAAATTCTAAAACCGTCGTTTCGTAAGATTCTTTTTTTAACCCTGTTTCGGCATAGAGTGCATTGATGGCGCTTGCAAAGGCTTCGGTATTCGGAGGGTGATCCGGATTGGCGTCAATGAGTCGGCGCACGGCTTCCGGCAGGCCCGAATCTCCCGCATGATTGAGTAGGTTTTGCCAAATATTGCCGCTCCCCGCGCTCCCTTTTTCGCCACCCGGCTGTGAAATGGCATCTTTAAAGGTCACCCATTGCAGTGAAATCGAGGGGGTTTCCTCATGAAATTGCGTGATAAGGGTGTTGTCCCGCCTAAAGGGCTTTGCTCGGTTTTCCAATATAAAGGTAAGGAATTTGAGAACAGCGTCTTCCGTGAGTCCTTTCTTAAAAGTGACCTGGATGATATTCAGTCGGTGAAGGGTTTGCGATAATTCCTGAATGACGGCATTTCCCGGCGCGACCGAGGCTTCTTGATAAAGCAGTTCGTTTTTCCCGATCACGAGCGGCAGCGCATCCGCCTTTTCCAGAATGTGATTGAGTTGCCCGCTTAAATTTTGGGTGATTTTCGGAACGATGGAGTGGGACAGGCCGTACATCGAGATTTTACGAATCCCGACTTGTAAATCCGTCAAAACACGGGCCAATTGTGTTCCTTCAGCGATCTGTGTGCCGGGTGAAGATTGAGACATTGCCCCTTGCTCTTTTTTACAGATATTGCCCTTTGTTTATGAATAAAAAGCACACAGGATATTTTATTACAAGGAGGTCGAACGCAGGCCGACCTTCTTCCCGGACTCCTTAAAAGAGTAGCCCATTTTGCTTTTGTGTCAATTGCAGGGACTGAACAGGCGAGAAAAAAACGGATTGCAATAAAAAATAGGCGCGATGTGTTTTTTATCCTCAACACCCCAAATGAGGTTCTAAAAGATATTAAATGACGATATATTGGGGCTATTCAGACAGATTGTCCACATCTTGTAGCTTAATGCCTTTATTCAAAAATGGGGAAGGGAACTTTCAGATTCCATTTTTTCAGTAAGATCACTAACATATTGATTTTATTGAATAAACAAGCATGCCTCATTCTTATGCATTTTGTAAAAAACCTAAAAGAATCGGGGGATTTAGAATAATTTTGAGGGTTTTTCATCAAGTTGTCCACAGGAACTGTGGAAAATTGTGGACACAACAGCGCGGTCATGATTTTAGGCTGCATTCAAGGGGGTTCAGGAGGGGAAAATAAGTTTTTTCAGCTATTTGCCATAGCTTGATCGCCCGCCGGTTTCGCGTTGCACCCGATCACGGCTTGCCGCATGAAAGAGGTCATTATCAATATAAGTCAATGAATGCTCCAACAGATCATCCGCTTCATCAATCTGTAGAATCATGCGCGTGGCGCCATCATCCCAAAAGATGAGACGCGTGCCCGGCAAGACATTGACGCGGGGCGGGCCGAAGTCCTTGGTATTTCGGGTGATGAGTGTTTCGATCTCAAGGCTTTTACGGGAAAGCGGCTTGTAGTTGATTTCAATCCGGAAGAGCCGCCCTTTGTAAAAATCCGCAAGCACCTGTACGACCTTGGCGGGGAAAAGGGCAGGGTTTAACTCAAAACGGTGTTCATCAAAAAATTGTCCGATGGCGGTGGGCACTTCTGTGCCCGTCTTGCTTTTAAGAAAGGGGTCAATCGCCATATTTAGATGCACAGGGCCATGTGTTCTGGGGATCGGGATCTCGCCCTTGAAGATGGCATGGATCGCAAAAAGATCGCCGGAAAAACCAAGCGAAATAAAAAGGAGAATAATGAAATACAGGCTTTTCAAAAGCACACTGTGAACACGCTGATTCAAGCCCGGCCGGATTTTTAAGGCGGAAACAGGTCTCAATTCAATGGGAAAATCGGAAGGCATCGCCGGAGTCATCAGGACAATGAAGCACAGCCCCTAGAATTTCCACTGCCTTAACATGGCGGCGATAAAGACAATCAGCACCCCAAAAACAAGGCTGATCTTGGCATGACGCAAGCTGGGCGAGAGTCTTTGTTTGTCTTCGTCCTCTCGACGGATAAAACCGAAAACCAGCGCCGAGCCCATCGCAACAATCAAAAAAACCTTCACCGCAAGGGCTGAAACATAACGCGGTGGAATTTCCTCATACCCTTTAATTCTAAACCCGAAATTCATGCCACCGGTCACGACGAGAATGAGCAAAAAAACGGAGGACATGAGGATAAAACGCCGCGATATTTTTTGCAGCATTTCCGAGGGAGGGGGGCCTGAATTCAAAAAAGGAATGAGAATAAAAACTTGGTAGGCATTTCCACCGATCCAGAAAATCGCGCCGATCAAGTGCAGCCAATGAACCACCGTGGGATAAAGTTCCATGTTGCCTCGCTAGAAACGGGTTGAAGGGCCTGATTACATTTTTTTTGAAGGATTTTTAAGATAGTCTTTCATCTGCTCAAGCATTTCTTCATCCATGAGTCCGATTTTTCCCTTTTTGCTCATGTAGTCTTTAATGTCATCCAGGCGCTTTGCCGCTTCGGGATTGTTTTGAAGCCGCCGAATCTTTTCTTTTGCATCTTCAAAACCGTCAAAGGTCATTTCGTCATAACCGAAGGTGCGCAAACGTTTCATGGCCTTCATCATGGCTTCATTCCGGAATTGGGTCAGATGTTCCGAAGACACCGTGGTCAATCCCATCTTCCGCGCACGACGCTCTGCGGCTTTTTTAATGCCGCTGCGCACAAAATCAGGTGAGGTCATCAAACGTTTCTCCGCCTCGACACTCCAGGTGATGTCACTCTTGGGCGAATCCCAAATCCGTGTGGCCGCTGCCAAATCGATCCGGGTAATGCCCAACTCCCGGGCCAAATCTTCGGCATCATTCTTGAGCATGTCCCGCACGAAGTCACGGGCTATTTCGGGGGATTCTGCAATTTTCTGCTCAAGTCGCACGGTGGCCGCATCCGTCCAGGGAATCGGCACAACATTTGCCTCTTCTTTTGCATCCCCAAGCGATTCCGCTTTTTTGAGCAGTGCCATATCGACTTCAAGATGTCCACGCTCAAGCGCCACTTCTTCGGCAATCTTTTTAATCATGCCGCGCATAAATTCCGGCACGGTTTCCAGTCGTTCCGTCGCTTCCCGTGTCCAGGCCAAGGCCTTCGTTTCAACTCCGGCTTCGCCATGTGCCGCACCTGTACCCTTTTGAGCCATCGGGGTCATCATTTTATCTTTAAATTGGGCCAAGATTTCCGGCGTAATCACGGTGATCCCCAACTCCGCTGCCTTTTTTTCCGAAAGGCTGCGCACCATTTTTCGGAGGAAAAAGGGTGCTTTTTTAAGACGTTGTTCCGCTTCGGGTGTCCACGTGATGGAGGAAACTTCTTTTTTTGATCCAAACATATGTGACCTCTTATTTCTTTTTGGGCGCGGTGCCCTCAGGGATGCCGCGCTCAAACTCTGTAAAATTAAAACGTCGCCCCATGCGGACTTCGGCGGCTTCACGTACAATCTGCATGACCTCCGGGGTGATCAGGGTGATGCCGTTTTCTTTTGCATAACGTTCCACGCCGCTTGAGACCATGCCGCGGGCAAAGGAAGGCAGGCCGTTCAAGCGTTCCTTTGAAGCGGCACTCCATTCCAAGGTCATCTTGACTTCCAGTCCGAAGGTCTGATCCGCGCCCAGCGTAATTTTTTCGCCGCCAAATTGGCCGGGCTGATAATCACAGGCCGGATCTTCGGCCAAATAGTCTTCATGCACCGCATACGCCCGGCAACGGCACCCGCTGCACATCTCCGAAAATTCACACTCGCCGCAGCGTCCGCCCAGCACCGGATCCCTCAAATCATTCAAAACAGGGGCGTTGTGCCAAATGTCGTCAAAAGACTGCTTTCTCAGATTGCCCGCGCTCACAGGCATGTAGGGACAAGGGGTGATATCACCTTCGGGTGTAATGCGGCAATAATATTTCCCGGCGGGACAACTGCCCTGTGCGTAATTTTTCAACAAGGGCGAATTAGGATCCAGTTGATAAATGACTTTCCTGAAATGCGGCGCACATTTTGCGCGTAGAATCAAATTACGGCTTCGACCGGCGGCTTGTGTCCAGGGGTCGTCATATTGGGTAAACAAGTTGCCTTTTGCATTCGCGTCTTCCGGGCCAATGCCCTGTGCACGCGCAAGATAGGTCAAAATCTCACGATATTGACCGGGATGGATATCCGTGATGTTTTCGCCTCGTCCGGTTTGCACCAGGAAGAAAAAGTTGAGCACTTTCGCACCCAATTTCCGCGAAAGGTCAATCATCGGCGGAATCTCGGAAACATTCCAATCCATCACGCTCATATGGATTGAAAAATCGAGGCCTTCTTCCTTCAAATATTCGATACCGCGAATGGCATTTTTCCAAGCGCCTTGAAGTTGACGGAAGCGGTCGTGTTTGACGGGATCGACCGAATCAAGACTGATCGAGGCCCCCTGCAACCCGCTTTCCCGCATCTTCCGCGCTTCGCTTTGGCCGAGCAGCACACCGTTGGTGCCGAGTACGCAAGTGAAGCCTTTATCCGAACCGTAGCTTGCGATGTCAAAGATATCCTTCCGCACAAGCGGTTCTCCGCCGGTCAAAATCAGGAAGACATTGGGGTTGACCTTTTCAATGTCATCCATGACTTTAAAACACTCTTCCGTCGTAAGATCACCGGAAATATCGGCGTTCGGGAAGGCGCTCATGTAACAGTGCGTGCAAAAAAGATTGCAGCGTTGCGTCAAATTCCATGAGACCGAGTAGGCTTGGTATGCCATATTGATTTGCTCATCTTTTAAGAAAGGCGGTCAAAAACGGCTTTAGGAAGCTCTGATGAAGTCCGGGTAATCAGAGCTTCCATTAAAACCCTTGGCTGCGCATGGTTTCGGCCCAGCGTTCGGTCACTTCATTCAATAGCCCCAAGGTCACGCGGTCAAGCCCTTTTTCATCCGCGCAGGATTCGATCTCCTGCACAACGGTTCCACGTACAAAAGAGGGAATCAAGGCAATCCGTGTGATTGCTTCATCATCCCATGCCAGTCGCCGTTCGACTTTTTTGGAAACTTGTGTCCACTGCGTGTATTTTGCCTTCACGACCGAAGGATCAATTTCGTAAACCCCCTTTTTGCGCGCATCGGCCTCAATGCGCCAACGTGTCATATCGCGCATAAACCCTTGCGGAATTTCTTCTAAAATGGCCGTGGCCGCATCCGTCCAGGACATGGCG
>JALUVJ010000181.1 GCA_027020665.1 Nitrospira sp. | reverse complement strand
CGCAAAGTTATCCTTGTTTGAGCGTGATGTCAAGAATGCACCCGTCTATTCTCAATCCCTTTGTTGATCGTATGTAGCCGAGAGGATGCAGTGCCGTTCTTAAAGTTGTCCGGGCACTGGGTGTGAAATTAGGGCGTGTCGCGAATAGCCGGTCACGCTATTTAGCTTCCCCAAACCCCCCGCCCCCCGGTGTTTCGATCACAAAAAGGTCTCCCGGGCCAACTTCAAGCTCGTCTGTGCCGGCAAGCGGAATAACCGTGCCGTCGGCTTTTTCAATCCAGTGTTTCCCAGTCGCACCGGGGCCTCCGCCCTCAAGCCCAAAAGGCGGCACTACCCGCCGGTTCGACAAAATCGAAAGGGTCATCTTTTCCAAAAACCGGATCTTGCGTCTTACGCCGTCACCGCCTTTGTATTTGCCTTTTCCACCGCTGCCCCGGCGGAGTTCAAAGGTTTCGACGCGCACGGGGAAACGGGATTCGAGGACTTCGGCATCGGTCAAACGGCTGTTGGTCATGTGGGTATGCACGGCGCTTGCCCCGTTAAAATCCGCGCCCGCGCCCGCACCGCCGCAAAGCGTTTCGTAATATTGATGCGCTGCGTTGCCGAAAGTCAGGTTGTTCATCGTGCCCTGTGAGCCGGCCAAAATGCACAGCGCGCCGAAGAGGGCGTCGGTGATAACTTGTGCGGTTTCCACATTGCCCGCGACGACGGCGGCGGGGTAGGCGGGTGCCAGCATTGAAGCTTCCGGGATGATGATGTCAATGGGTTTCAAGCAGCCTTCATTGAGCGGGATGTCGTCGTCCACCAAGGTGCGAAATACATAGAGCACGGCAGCCTGCGTGACGGCCTTCGGCGCATTAAAGTTATTATGCTGTTGCGGATCGGTGCCGGTAAAATCGATGCGGGCTTTCCGCCTTGTTTTATCGATTTTGATGTTGAGTGCGATGCGGCTGCCATTGTCCAGGGCATATATAAATGAACCGTTTTTGAGCATGTCGATGACGCGTCGAACACTTTCTTCTGCGGTATCTTGCAGATGTTGCATGTAGGCCTGCACGGTGGCCGTCCCGAATTGCGCGCACATTTTGTAAAGCGCATTTACGCCTTGTTGATTGGCCGCCACCTGGGCTTTCAGGTCGGCGATGTTTTGCTCGATATTGCGCGCGGGCCTGTCCCCCGCGCCGAGCAAATTCCGGATGGCGCTTTCATGAAATTGTCCGTCTGAGACGAGGAGCATGTTTGAAAAAAGCACACCTTCTTCAGCAAGCGACCTGCTGTGTGCGGGCATGGAGCCGGGTGTGATGCCGCCGATATCGGCATGATGGCCTCGGCTTCCGACAAAAAATTGCAGGGTGTTGTCGAAAAAGACGGGCGTGATGACGGTGATGTCGGGCAAGTGTGTGCCCCCGTGATAAGGGTCGTTGGTGATGTAGACTGTTCCGGGCTGAATATCACGCTCGTATTTTTGGAGCACGGCGCGCACCGACTCGCTCATGGAGCCCAGATGCACGGGAATGTGCGGGGCATTGGCGACGAGATTTCCGGTTGCGTCGAAGAGGGCGCAGGAAAAATCGAGGCGTTCTTTGATATTGACCGAGGTGGCCGTGTTTTGCAGTGTGGCGCCCATTTGCTCTGCGATGGACATAAAAAGGTTGTTAAAGACTTCGAGCATGACGGGGTCACAGCGGGTTCCGACGGCTGTTTTGTCGGGTAGGGGGGTGATGCGGGATAAAATCAAATTTTCGTTTTTTGTGCGCAGGGCCTGCCAGCCTGCTTCGACGACGACGGTGCTGAAGGCGTCGGTGATGATTGCAGGGCCGCAGATAGGGCGATCGGGCACGAGCGATGTCCGCGCGTAAACGGGGCTTTGCCGCCTTTGCCCGGCGAAGGTGAGTTCGCAGGTTGTCAGCGGCATGTGTTTTTCCGATTCTTCCTGTAGGGGCGTATTTTTTTTAGCTTGTTTTCCCGCGTCTCCGGTTTCATTTTTCCCGATGATTTCGACTGAAATGCTTTCGATGTGGAGTTTTTTTTTGCCGAGTGCAAATCCAAACCGTTGCTGATAGAAGGCTTCAAAGGCATCTTGCATTTTAGATGCGGTATCGAGATCGACGGAGAAAACGCCGTCAGTGCCACTGACTTTGAGTGCGGCTTTGCAGCGTGTCTCAATGCGATTTTCGGGCAGTCCTTGACGCATAAAAACGGCGATGCCTTCCTTTTTGAGGCCTTCGCTGAATTGATTTATTTTCGGGATTATTTTTTCATCGAGTTCCGCTTCGACGGCCTGTTCGCGCAGCAGGATTTGATCTGCCCTGCCAATCCCGTAAGCCGAGAGCAGGCCCGAAAAAGGGTGGATGAGGATGGTTTTAATGCCGAGCCGGTCTGCGACCGGGATGGCATGTTGTCCCCCAGCCCCGCCAAAGGCGACGAGGGTATAGCGGGTGGCGTCATGCCCTTTTTGCACGGATATTTTTTTGATGGCGTTCGCCATGTTTTCGACCGCGATCTTTAGAAATCCTTCGGCCACCGCCCGGGCGGAAATGGGTGTCCCCGTTGCACGGCTAATCTCTTGGGCCAGTTCGGAAAAGCGGTGTGTGACGATCTCGGCATCTAAGGCTTGATTTTGATCGGGTCCGAAAATACGGGGGAAAAATCGGGCTTGCAAGCGGCCCAGCATGACTTGGCAATCGGTTACGGTTAAGGGTCCGCCGCGACGGTAACACGCCGGGCCGGGATTTGCCCCGGCCGAATCGGGTCCAACACGCAGACGGCTGCCGTCGAAGTGACAAACGGAGCCGCCCCCGGCTGCGATGGTGTGGATGTCCATCATCGGCGCACGCATCCGTACACCCGCAATTTTTGAATCGAAAGTGCGCTCGTATTCCCCTTTAAAATGTGCGACATCGGTGGACGTTCCGCCCATATCAAAGCTAATGAGTCGTTCAAATCCCGCGTCTTGAGCGGCCGCAACCGCGCCGACGATGCCGCCCGCCGGGCCGGAAAGAACGGCGTTTTTTCCACGAAAGCTGCGGGCATCGGCCAAGCCCCCATTGGACTGCATGAACAGGATTTTTGCGCCGACCAGCGCATCCGAGACCTGATTCACATAACGTCTTAAAATCGGGGAGAGATAGGCATCGACCACCGTAATATCACCGCGTCCGACGAGTTTGATCAGCGGTGTGGTTTGATGGCTTGTTGAAATCTGTGTGAAGCCGATGTCCTTTGCGATGGCCGCAACCTGTTTCTCATGTGCGGGATATTTGTAGCCGTGCAGGCACACAATCGCGATGGCGCGAATGCCCGCATCAAAAGCGTTTTGAAGACACGTTTTTGTGCGCTTTAAATCAAGCGAATTCAGGACTTCCCCTTGCGCAGAGATACGTTCGTCGAGTTCGATCACTTTGTCATAGAGCAAAGCGGGCAGGATAATTTCACGCGTGAAAAGATCGGGACGATTTTGGTCCGCAATGCGAAGCGCATCCCGAAAACCTGCGGTGATGGCGAGCAAAAGCGGTTCGCCCTTTCTTTCGAGCAGGGCGTTGGTTGCAACGGTTGTCCCCATGCGCACGACCTCGATTTTTTCAGCAGGGATGGCCTCGTCCGGCGAAAGCGACATGAGATCACGAATGCCTTGAATGGCGGCGTCTGTATACTGTTCGGGATTATCGGAAAGCAGTTTATGGCCTTTCAAAGTGCCATCGGGCCGACGTGCGATGAGGTCGGTGAAGGTGCCGCCCCGGTCGATCCAGAATTGCCAGCGGGGAGTCGGGTTGTTTTGTGCCATTGTGAGGAGCTCTCTTCAAATAAGGCATTATTCTAACAGCCGGATGAGCTTTTCACTAGACTTGAAAACGGATAATCGGTTATTTTCAATAAGCTTATCCGTTATTTCTTAGCCGGTTCGAATTGAAATAAAATGGAATTGAACGAACGCATTATCTCAGGTGAATCCAAGGACGATGAAGGGCGGGACGAGCAGAGTCTACGTCCGGCTTCATTGGCGGAATATGTCGGTCAGAGCAAAATCAAAGAAAATCTGGCGATTTATATCGGCGCGGCCAAAAAACGAGGCGATGTCTTGGATCACGCCATTTTTTACGGACCGCCGGGTTTAGGCAAGACCACGCTGGCGAATATCATTGCGCGGGAGATGGGCGTCAATATCAAAGCGACCTCCGGGCCTGCGATTGAGCGACCGGGGGATTTGGTGGCGATTCTTAGTAACTTGAGTGAAGGCGATGTGTTTTTTATTGATGAAATTCATCGGCTTCACCCGACGGTCGAAGAGATTCTTTATCCGGCGATGGAAGATTACCAGGTGGACATTGTCATCGGGCAGGGGCCTTCGGCGCGCTCGCTTAAATTAAACCTGCCGCAGTTTACTTTGGTGGCGGCGACGACACGGGCGGGGCTTTTGACTTCGCCCTTGCGGGATCGTTTCGGGGTGGTGAATCGCTTGGAATTTTATCGTCCCGAAGAGCTTCAGCAGATTGTGCTGCGTTCGGCAAAAATACTCAATCTGCCGATTGATGCGGGTGCGGCCTTGGAAATCGCAACGCGGACGCGGGGTACGCCGCGCATCGCCAATCGCATCTTGAGGCGTGTGCGGGATTTTGCTGAGATTAAATCCGACGGCACGATCGATCGAGAGACAACACAAAAGGCACTGACGCAGATGGAAATCGATTCAGCGGGTTTTGATGCGGTTGATCGAAAGCTGCTCTTGCTCATTATCGAAAAATTCGGTGGCGGGCCGGTGGGTGTTGAAACCCTCGCTACGGCGGTGGGGGAAGAGCGGGATGCCATTGAAGATGTCTATGAGCCTTTTCTGATTCAGGAGGGCTTTCTCGCCCGCACGCCGCGCGGACGCATTGCGACGGATGCGGCCTATGATCATTTCGGGATCAAGCGGGGAGCATCTCTTTCGCAAAGCCGACTGTGGTGAAGGAGCAGCCTTGATATTTTCTGCCGGAATATTAACGATTAGTGATAAGGGCTCAACCGGTCAACGGGAGGACGAAAGTGGGCGTCTGTTGCATGAATTGCTCGAAAGCCTTCCCGGCAAGGTATGTGTGTACCAGGTGGTGCCGGACGAACGAAATGATATCCGTGAACACCTGCTTTCCTTCTGCGATGAATGGAAAGCCAATCTTGTGTTGACAACGGGTGGAACCGGCATTTCGCCACGGGATGTGACGCCGGATGTCACCGGGACGGTCATTGATTACCTGATTCCCGGCATTGGGGAAATCATGCGCATGGAAGGCTATAAAATCAACCCGCGCGCGATTATTTCACGCGCGATTGCCGGCGTGCGTGGAAAGACCTTGATTGTCAACCTGCCGGGCAGTCCCCGTGCGGTGCGAGAAAATTTTGAGATGCTCCTTCCTGTTTTGCCGCATGCCATTGAAAAAATGCTGGGTGACGAAAGCGCGTGCGGCTGAACTTGTCTCGTGATCTCTTGATCCGTTTTGCTTTATAAAAAGTGTCTATGTTGTCAAAAACTGTCTAAGTTTTTTGTTTGGCTGTCTAAACACTTAGACAGCCAAAGCAGGCCCTTTCCGCTCGATAATCCAACTTTATTTCTAAAACATATTGATTTTATTCCAGTTTCTTGCTGTGAGATATTTGGCATGTCACTTGCTAAACAGGTTGGCATCTCCGTTCAGAATCGGGTGCCGTACAAGTGAGTCTTCTATATTTGAGCCGCGCGAGGCATTCGCTTAAGAGCTGTGAGGTGTACCAATATGGAGAGGCACCTGGATACAACAAAACTTTAATTTTAGAAACCAGGAAAATAAGGGAGGTACAATGGAGAGATCAGGAAGAAACATATTAAGAGGCGCATTAGCACTCTTACTGACTTTCTCTGCACAGGGTTGGGCTTTCGCCGCCGGGGACGGCCATTCACATGATCATTCGGGTGAGAAAATGGTTGCTTCCGCGGACTGGAAAGCAAAGTTAAAAGCCCAGATTCAGAGGGAAGAAGCAAAAGAAGGAGATACCGGCCGTACCGCTCAAGTTGATAAGGCGATGAGCACTTTGATGCAGGAGATCAGAGGTCA
>JALUVJ010000180.1 GCA_027020665.1 Nitrospira sp. | reverse complement strand
GGCGGAAAAGAAAGAACCTCTCCTTTGGCATCTTTCAAAATCGGAAAACGTATTGCCCCGGATAAAGTATGCGCGTATTCAATGCCTTTGGGATGCCCGGTCACAATCTCTTTGAGGCTCATCGGGACTTCAAAGCCCAAAGGCACAAAAGACGTTGTTTCGGGATCGACCAAGGCATATTTCACGGGGAAATTGATCTTTTTTAAACGATAAATCCCGATAGAAACCATCCGGCGATTGCGGCCGAAACTATCGGCCAGCTTTTCCTGGGCCTGGATCAATTGATCCAAAATGGCTTCCGTCACGGTCATGCCGCGTGAGATGCAGGCCGCCAAATAGGGGCGAACCGTGCTGACTTCTTTCGAAATTTCAACAGACTGTGTGGCTTTATGCGACGCATCAAAAAAGGGGTAGGCTTCCGGCCACGATGTTCTTGCGGGAAGAATTTGTCGCACGATACCTTCGGGTGTCCACAGGTCGGGGCGGTTGGTATCATTCAATTCGATTTTAACCGAATCACTTTCGCGGAAAAAATCTTTGACCTCGCCCTTTACTTTCTCAAGCAGGGTTTCGAGTTTTTCCTCATCAACGGTCTCTTTTAAAAGCGATTCGAAATCACTGATTTTGACTTCAATGGTCGGCATGTTTACCCTTATTTTATCTGTTGTTTTTCCCGCACCAACCCTAAATCGGCCGAAAAGAGATCGCGAATATCAGAGATGCCCAAGGCCATCATCGCCATACGATCCAAACCCAAACCCCAGGCAATCACGGGCACATCCACACCCAAGGGGCCGGTCACTTCAGGGCGGAATAAACCCGCGCCGCCTAATTCCATCCATCCCAATTTCGGATGACGCACATGCATTTCGACCGAGGGTTCGGTGAAGGGGAAATAAGCGGGTAAAAATTTAATGTCCTCGGCCAGTGCCACTTCTTTTGCAAAAAGCGTGAGCAATCCTAAAAGCGTGCGAAAGTGAATTTCTTCACCTAAAACAATGCCTTCGACCTGGAAAAAATCCGGTGCATGCGTGGCATCCACTTGATCGTAACGAAAACAGCGGGCAATCGAAAAATACTTTCCAGGTATTTCTGCCCCCGAACCCAAGGTCCGTGCCGAAACCGAGGTGCCTTGGCTTCTCAAAATAAGGCGTCGTGTCCGTTCCGCATCAAAGGCATAGCACCAGCCGCGTGAACCCGTGTCGCCCCCGTCTTCGTGGGCGGCGGCGACACGGTCAACGACCGCTTTTGGAATACTTTGATCATGCGGGGCGCCTTTCACAAAATACACATCGTGGATTTCACGTGCGGGATGAAACTGCGGCATAAACAGCGCATCCATATCCCAAAATTCGTTTTCGACCAAGGGGCCGCGCATTTCGGCAAACCCCATCGAAACAAACTTGGCTTTCACTTGATCCAAAAATGCTTTATAGGGATGTAAAGCACCGCCGCTGATGCGAGAAGGGGGAAGCTGGATATTGTATTTGCGAAAATTTTTACCCTGCCAGGAACCCTCTTTTAAGATTTCAGGGGTAAGTTCGCTTAAGTTCTCAACGGCTTTTTCAGACGCCACCTTTTCATAAACGGGCGCGAACAAGTCTGTTTTTTGATAGGTGCGCTCGACTGCTTCGTCCACGCGAAAAATGCCTTTTGAGGGACTGCGTTTGCGGTGGTAGGTCTCGATGATCGCTTGATCGGCTTCTGAAAATGCGATAAACGCCTCGATATTACCTTTTTTATTGAGAGCATCAATCACATCTTGAAGATCTCGAAAGGCAGATAATTTACTTTCATCCGAAATTTTAAACCGCCCGCCCGTCACAATCGAGACCGCCCCGCTGGATTTGAGCGCGCCGATGGCTTTGCTTTTTTCCTCCGGCTCCATGTCCGTGCGCTGCTGGAGTTCACGAATGCCGACTTCGCTTTGTTCTAAAATTTCTTCCGCCATGCGGAGGGGCGGATTTTTTAAGGCAGCATACTTTTGTCCGATTTCGGTCAGGCTCGCCATGAGCTTGACGCTCTCTGCCGAGACCACGATGATGTTTTTGGCCAACAACCATTCGATGGCCGAAGAAACTTGTGCGGGTTTGAGCCCTGAGACTTCAGCAAGCATCTGAGGATCGCATACGTCATTTTCAGCAAAAACACGCATGACTTGTTTTTCAAGGGGGTGGAGGGCTTCAACAAGGTGCAAAAGCTTTGTTTCGCTGATCATAAGGTCCCTTCCTGACGCAGCGCCCGAATGGCATCGCCGTAATCAGGATAATCCTTATTTTTAAAAACAGACGTCCCCGCCACAAAAACATCCACACCGGCTTCGGAAAGCGCCTTCATATTGCCCGTCGTCACGCCGCCATCGACTTCGATGAGCGTTTTCAGATTTCGTTTCATAATCATCTCTTTTGCCGTCCGGATCTTTTTATAGCTCTGCTCAATAAACTTTTGTCCGCCAAAACCGGGATTGACGGACATAATCAAAAGCAAGTCCAATTCGTGCAAAATCGATTCAACGGCGGAAACCGGCGTCGCAGGATTGAGCGAAACACCCGCCTTTGCACCCAAGCTCTTAATGAGTTGAAGGGTGCGATGCAGATGCGGGCAGGCTTCGACATGCACGGTCACGGAATCGGCGCCGGCCTTGATGAATTCGGGGATGAGCAAATCCGGCGCCACAATCATCAGATGCACATCCATCAATTTACCGGTCACTTTCCGCGTAGCATCCACCACAAGCGGGCCAATCGTAAGGTTCGGCACAAAACGACCGTCCATCACATCCACATGAATCCAGTCCGCGCCGCCCGCATCGACGGCTTTAATTTCAGACCCGAGTTTTGAAAAATCCGCAGATAAAATAGAGGGGGCGATTTTAGGCATTATCGTCTTCGGCTTTTCATAATGGCATCGTGGGCTTCGGTAAATTGCTGCATTTGTTCTTTTGCAAATTTCAAAAAGCCCTCGGGCAGCCCCTTTGAAGCAAGCTTGTCGGGATGATATTCCTGCGCCTTTTTTCGGAAGGCGCTTTTGACCTCGGCATCCGTTGCGTTTTTATCGATTTCGAGTATTTTGTAATACATATCCAGGTCATCCGAAAAACCCGAAGCACCGGAAGTCCGGCCGGAGGATGAACCGTTCGAACGTTCCCGATAGGCGCCTCTCATCAATTCCGCTTCCAAAATCGCATAGGCCCCATCGTGCAAATGAAGATAGGCCGGCAACAATTCCAAGATTTCTTTTTCCGCAGGATGAAGCCGGCCATCCGCCAAAGCCGTCATAAACAATACGCGGTAAATCGTCTCACGCATGGCCTCATCATGCATGAAAATATCTGAAATTTGCTCGGCATATTTATAAATGGACGTGTTGTCCGACTTGGCGCGATTAAAAATTTCAATCGCAACCTGCCGCGATTTGGGATCCAGCTCAAGCTCTTGATCGATGAAGCGATCAATGAATTCAATCTCATTCCTGGAAACTACACCATCTGCTTTTGCAACCTTGGCCAGCATGGAAAACGTCGCCACAAGAAAACCGACCTGTTTTTGCTGGCTGCCGCCCAATTTCGGCTGATCTTTCGTGAGCGTGCTCCCTAAACCGGCCCCGATAATTGCACCGATGGGCCCGCCAAAAAGTAATCCGATTGTTCCGCCGATTCCGGCCCCCCACCATGCCATTACGCTTCTCCTTGCACGAGATGTTGATCGTTTAAATATTTAATTCGTTTCATCTTGTCCTGCTTTTCTCCATCGGACTGCAAAAAACCGATCCATATTATCTGAATTGAAAGCTGTTGTAAAACAACCTGCTTCATCCACATATTTCCTTGCCGCCAAAGGAAGTGCCTCTGAAAGATCCTCCCGTTGCATTTGCGCGTGTTGCATCGAAAAGGTCTCGGCCACCGCCTCGTTTTCCTCCCGCTCCGTTGAGCAAGTGAGGTACAATAAACACCCACCGGGTTTCAGCCGGGGCAGCGCCTCATTTAATATTTCAAGCTGTATTTTGGCGTATTCCTGAATCATCTTCGCTTTTTTCGACCACTTGCCTTCAGGGATACGACGCAAAATACCCAAGGCCGAACAAGGTGCATCCACCAAAATCCGGTCATACTGCCGATCTTCGGCAAGAACTTCAGCCAGAGGCACAACTTTCACATTGGGGCTCTGCAATCGCTTTAAATTTTCTTTGAGCAGAACAAGCCGTGCGGCGCTACGATCCGTGGCCAGGATTTCAGCCTTGCCTTCCGTAATCTCCGCCAGATGCGTCGTTTTCCCGCCTGGTGCGGCGCAAAGATCCAAAATACACTCGCCCGGTTTTGCATCCAAGAGATAGGCGCATATCTGCGCGCCTTCATCCTGCACGTAAAATTCGCCGCGCTCAAACGCAGCCAAGCCGCTCACAGAAAGCCCTCCGGCCATCAGCGCATCCGGAGAAAGAGAAGCGGGCTCGACAGCCGCACCCTGTGCGAGCAGTTCCGCCATCAAGGCTTCCCGGTTTGTCTTTAAACGATTAACACGCAAGGTCATCGGCGGCGTGAGGTTATTGGAGCGGCAGAGCGCCCGTGTCCTTGCCTCTCCCCAACGTGAAAACCAACGTTTCACCATCCACACAGGATGAGATGTTGACAGCGCAATTTCTTGAACAGGGTCTTTGCCCTCCGGTTGAGGGAGATTGTTTTTGGCGCGAATCACATTCCGGAGCAAGGCATTCACAAAACCCCCGGCACCGACACCTTCTGCGGCTTTGGCCGAATGAACCGCGCTGTTTACAATCGCGTAATCCGGGATGCGGTCTAAAAAAACGACTTGATAGAGCGCCAAACGCAGAATGAGACGGATCGTTTTTTTTACCCGCTTCACACGCGAAAATCGATCAATCCACCAATCCAAAAGGGCGCGTTGCCGGGTTACCCCGTAGACAAGCTCCGTGATGAGCGCCTGATCACGCCGCTCAAAATGCGCTGCACTCAAAACGTCATTCATAAGCGCGCTAAGATCTGCGCCGGTCGATTCGGCCGTTTTCAAAAGAAAAAGCGCTCGTTCCCGGAGGTCCGAGCGCTTTTTCTTGAGCAAGCCGGACTGTGATTTTATGGAATGAATCGGAATCGTGATAATCGCTCAAAGTAGTGATGTTTTAATCTCTTGATTGCAACTTGGACAGCAAGTGGAGAATTTCGATATACAACCACACCAGCGTCACCAAGAGACTGAATGCGCCAAACCACTCCATGTATTTCGGCGCGCCCTGCTGAGCCCCGGTGGCGATAAAATCGAAATCCAGTACCAAGTTCAGTGCGGCAACCACCACAACCGCCAGGCTAAAAAGAATGCCGAAGGTGCCCGTCGAATGAACCATCGGCATCGATACACCAAACAAACCGACAACAAAGCTGATGAGATAAATCACGGCAATCCCACCCGTCGCGGCAATAACGCCCATCTTAAATCTTTCTGTGGCGCGAACCAGACCCGTGCGATAAGCAAACAACAACGCCCCCAGTGTGCCAAAAGTCAAAAAGACGGCCTGGCTCGCAATGCCGGGATAGCGCATCTCAATCCCCACTGAAATGCCGCCCAAGGCCAAGCCCTCCAGGGCCGCGTATATGGGTGTCGTATAAGGGGCCAGGTGCATTTTAAAAATTGTAATCATCGCGACGATCAGTCCACCGATCAGGCCCGTCATAACGTAACCCATGAAAGGTGCGCCCTGCATGCCCATATTCCAAGTAAAGCTCGCCGTAACAATCAAAATCGTAAGCGAAAGGAGCGTTTTATTGACCGTTCCCTCTACGGTCATCGCCTCCCCGCGCAGACCCGCTGCAATCCCCGCAAAGGGGTTCTTTTTTAAGGCCGGGTTTGCAGAACGAAAATTAAACTGCCGATTCATATTCAACGCCTCCCAATTATAATCATTGCATTACCTTCGAATCTGTAAGGGACTTCAATCAAGCCGGGTTCTCACCCGCCCCTACTGCAATATTGTACCGATTTCAATGGCATGGCCCGCCGCATAGGCTTTGGGCGTCATCGCACGCTTCCCCTCGGCTTGCAAAGTCTTAAGCAAGATATAACCCTCGCCCGCCGAAATTTCAAGTCCTTCGCGGGAAAACCTCAAAATCTCTCCCGGGACACCAAAATGTCCTTGTGCCGCGCCCAGTGCGATGGCGGTCATCTTCCAGCGTGTATTTTGGTAAAAAGCGGTGAGACCGGGCCAGGGGAAAAGACCGCGCCAACGGTTGAAAATATCGCTCGCCGTCATCTGCCACTGCACAAAACCGTCCTCTTTTTTGATCAAGGGGGCCATGCTCGCCTCGGCATCATTTTGCGGGATCGCCTTTAACTTCCCTTCCTTTAGCTGCTTTAGCGTTTCAAGCAAGAGTTCCGCACCCGCTTCCGCCAATCGCGGGGATAAATCCGCCGCCGTTTCCGTCGGATCAGCGGGAACGGTTTTTTTCAATAACATCGGCCCCGTATCCATACCCGCATCCATCAACATCGTCGTCACACCGAGTTCTTTTTCTCCCCGAATCAAGGCCCATTGAATCGGACCCGCCCCCCGATATTTCGGCAGCAGTGAAGCATGCACATTAATACAGCCGTACTTCGGGATTTTAAGCACGCTTTGTGGCAAAATCTGTCCAAAGGCCACAACAACAATCAAGTCGGGACGCGCCGACGACAAGGCTTCAATCACCTCACTTGATTTTCTTAATCGCTCCGGCTGATAAACCGGGATTTCCATATCCGAAGCCGCTTCTTTGACCGGAGGCGGCGTCAAAATGCCTTTGCGCCCTTTTGGCCGATCCGGCTGCGTCACAAGCGCAACCAGATGTTCTGTCGCCGCAAGGGCATGAAAAGCGGGCAGGGCAAAATCAGGCGTGCCCATAAAAACAATCCGGCATGTTTTGCCGGAAATCGCTTGCATCGGAAGACTATTTGGATTCAGCGTATTTCTGCTTTTTTTTGAATTTTCGAAGAAAAATATTCCGCTTTAAACTGCTCAAATGATCCAACATCAACACCCCGTTGAGATGATCAATTTCATGTTGAAACAAGCGCGCCGCCAAACCTTCCGCCTCAATGCGAATATCTTTGCCTTCCCGGTCCTGCCCTTTGAGTTGCACCCGGTAGGCCCGGCTGACTTTCTCAAAATAACCGGGAATCGACAGACAGCCCTCGTCCGCAATCTCCTCTCCTTCCATCTCAACGATTTCGGGATTAAGCACAACAATGGGACCCGGACCGTGTTTCGGCTCATCTTCGTGATGCGAAAGGTCATAAATAAAAAAAGATTGCAAACAACCCACCTGCGGCGCAGCCAAACCCAAACCCTCAGACATGTACAGGGTATCAAACATCCTGTTAATCCGGCTTTGAAGCGCACCGTCAATTTCAGAAACCGCTGCAGACTTCTCAAAAAGCTGCGTCTCCGGGTATTTTAGAATTTCCAAGCGGGGCATTTGTCTCGTCCTATAAGGGTTTTATTGTAGCGTGTTTCCACTTTTCTACTCAAGCCTGTCAATTTGCCCAAATTCCGCAATCCTGGAATTTGGGATTTTGAAAAGAAGCAAAAGCCGCGTGAACACGATGTAGAACTTATGAAGACACTTTCGTGAAATAAAGGAAGGTCTCGTGAAATGAGGTTTGATTGGCCCGGGTTTTAAGCGCCTTGGGTGTGCCTTCCGCCACGAGCTGACCCTCTTTTAAGATGAAAACCCGCTCACAAAGCCGGTCGATGTAGGTCATGAGATGGCTTGACAGAACGATCGTCGCACCGTCGGCGCGCCGTTTCAGAATAATCTCCGAAAGCGACTCCATCGTGGCCACATCCAGCCCGTTAAACGGCTCGTCCAAAATCAACAAAGCAGGGCGTCCGATCAAGGCGGAAGCAATCGCGATCTTTTTTTTCATGCCAAAGGATAAATCATTTAAAAGCGCATTGCGTTTTTCCGATAACCCGAAGATTTCAAGCCAGTACGCAATTTCATCCTTTGCTTTTTGGATCCCTTTGATTTCCGCGACATAAAATAACAGCTCTTCCGGTGTCAACCTCGGATAAAGCAGAGGCGATTCCGGCAAATATCCGATATGGCGTTTGACGGTTTCAGGCATTTTTTTCACATCCAGATCGCCCAATGCAATCTTTCCTTTCCCCGGAAAGATAAGACCGACAATCATTTTCAACAAGGTCGATTTTCCTGCGCCGTTATTTCCGATCAAACCGCAGATCTCCCCTTCCGAGTCCATGCTGAAAGGATGCAAGGCCGTGAGATCACCGTAGCGTTTTGTAACATTTGAAATAGACAAGCGCATCAGGCGCTCCCTTCATTTTCAATACGGATAACGGCCGAATTCTTCAAACTCGACAAAACCGGAAAAAGCAGCAGGAACAGGACCGGGTTAAAAAGGGCGATAAACAGGGTTGCCAGTATACACAAAAACGCTGCAACAATGTATTGCAGCACCGGCCGTTGATCCCCTTCGCAAATACTGCCCCCGACCAAGGAGGAGACCGCAATCCCGACCAGTAAAAGCGTAAACAGCAGGTTCAAACTTTCTTGCCAGGGTAAGGGGCGTAAAGCCACCTCAATCCCCCAAAAGACAAAAGGAATCGGCAAGGCCAGAAGACGGGCATAACTTAACTTTGCGCGCCAGACGTGTTCCGCCGCAAGCGGCAAGGCCGCATCCATCATACGAAACGGGCGCTGCATTTGAAAAAGCGGGGAAACCGTCGAGGCAATGATAAAAGTCGCCAGCGCACAATAGACCACAGCATCAATCTGCCGCCAGCTCAGCGCGGAGAAAATCACGAGCAGGACCAGCACGAGGTTCCGCCAAAGATGCGGCACAAAATTACGGGCCGTTAAAATAAGATCCCGCTGAAGCAGGGGCCGCACCTTTTTTGGAACGAGTTGACACACACGACGCAGCAGGGCCGCCGTCTTTGCCCGGTTTTTTCGGTTTTCATGTCCCACAAAAAATTGAGCAACCCGGCCCATGTCCGTATAACGCCATACTTTAAACCCTTTGTAATAGCCCAAAGGGACAAACAAAATCGTAAAAAAATCCGCCCACCAACTCAACTGCACCACAGGCAGGAAGGCCAATAAAAAAGCCAAGATAAGCAGTACGCCGCCGAGCCGCTTGCGGTTAGGCGACCAAAAATGAATCCATGTGAGCGTAAAGCCGATTTCAACCCCCGGAAAGAAAAACCAAATCATAAACGGCCAAACCAGCAAGTCCGTTTTACCAAAAAAAATCAGCAGAATCGTTCCAATCGCAAAAAAAGGAAGATCCCGGAAAAGCTGCTCAAAATAAAATACTTTGTAACGAATATTAAACGCAATCGGCAGCAAGTCCTCGACGGAAAGCAAACGCTCAGTCGGATAGAGCCGTCGCGCCAGCGGCAGAAAATTAAAAAAAATCTTAAGGGCCAAAAATGCAAAAGCAAGCCGAACCACCGTCTCTTCCGAAAGCGATACCGGCTGAATCCGCCCGATGCCAAAGGCAAAATCCTTAAAAATCTTACGCCCCAATAAAAAAGCAACACCCATCATCACCGGGCCCAGGATAAAATAAGTCGCCCAGTCGTAAGACAGCACCCTTCGAATCGCTCGCAATTTTGTTTTTATAATCGTTCTAAACATGAAGTATCGGTGCTTTCTAAAAGGACGCTTCCTAAAAAAAACAGCGGCATCATAACACAGACGGGAAAACACCGAAAACCGGCAAAACAGGAGACAAATAAAGGCCGCTTGGATCAAGCCCTGATTTTGAAGGAAGGGTGATAAGCAGACATGATATTCGCGCGCGTAATCAAACCGACAAGCCGCTTGGGGTTGTCCGGCTCCACCACGGCGATGCGATCTGTTTTAGAAGCCTCCATCCGGCGCACAACATCCACAAGCACATCTTCCGGATAGCTCAGCGGTACGTCTTTGCGCATGATTTTTTCGATCAGCATTTTTTGAAGATCGCCGCCCTCTTGATAAGCCTTGTGGATCTCAATATAAGTCACCATACCGACCAAGTCCCCTTGTCCGTTGATCACGGGAAAACCCGTATGATGACTTTGGTCAATAATTTCAGAGAGCCGCGCCACAGTCATACTTTGCCCGACAATCTCGACATTTTTGACCATGACCTCCTTCGCCGTCACACTCATCACCGGATCATGCACATCGCCGCCGTCTAAGTGCACACCCCGTTTTAAAAGCACACGCGCATAAATACCCACCTCGCCGATCTGTCGGGCCATCAGCATGGTAATCGTCACCGAAAACATGAGTGGCAGCACAATCCGGTAATCCTGTGTTATCTCAAACATCATCACGATTGCAGTCACCGGCGCATTGGCGACGACTGAAAAAATAAGAGCCATCCCGACGAGGGCATAAGCTCCTGCCGGTGCGATGCCCGGAAAGAGGGTGTGAACGAACTGGCCGTAAAGACTACCCATCATTGCGCCGATGAAGAGTGAGGGCATCAAAATGCCGCCGGAGCCGCCGGAGCCTAAGGTAACGGATGTGGAGATGATCTTCCCGATCACCAAGGACAAGAGCAGAAGCATCCCCCACTTCACCCCGCCCCCCTCCGAAGAGAGCACATTTGTCACCTCAAAATAACCTGCACCCAGAATCATCGGAATAAACAAACCGATCACACCCACGATCAAACCGCCGATCATCGCTTTGATCGGGTCGGGTATCTTTTTCCATTGGTCGGTAAATTCTTCAGACCAGAGCAGCGCCTTCGCGAAGAAACTCGCAAGTGGCGCCGCAATGATGCCGAGAATGAAATAAAGCCCCAATTCCGCAGGATGCTCAATACCGAAACCCGGCGTCGGCAAAAAGGTATTATCTCCAAGCAAGACATGGGAGGTCAGGGATGCGATGACCGATGAAAAAACCACCATTGAAAAGGCCTGCGTGGTGAATTCGCGCAACAGCACCTCCATCGCAAAAATAACCGCCGCAATCGGCGCATTAAACACCGCCGCCATACCGCCCGCCGCACCGGCCGCCGCCAGGGTTTTTAAATACGCCGGGGAAACATTAAACAATTGCCCGATAGAAGACCCCACCGCCGCACCAATTTGAATAATCGGCCCTTCCGTTCCCGCAGATCCTCCTGTGCCGATCGTAAAGGCGCTTGCAACGGATTTCACAAACACCACACGGGGGCGGCCGCGTCCGCCGCGTCGGCGCAAAGTATAAATTGCCTCCGGCACGCCGTGCCCCTTGGCCTCCTTGGCAAAAAAGTAGATCAACAATCCGCCCAGCAACCCGCCGATGGCGGGTAAAAAAACACGATACCAGTGTCCCGAAAATAAATCGGCCGAAGGCCCCGCGCCACAGCAAAAATGATACACGCCGTCAATCATGTGCTTAAAGATAAAGGCGCTCACACCGGAAGTCAGGCCCACAACAACGGCCAACATCATCAGCGTGCGTTCTTCGGAAAGCGTGATCAAGTTAAGAAAATGAAAACTCTTTTTTCGCGAACGTAGAATCGCCCGTTTAAGTCGTAAACGCATCGATCAAAACCTTTAAAAACCGTGTTGAACGAGACGAGTGTACCACAATTATGAAGCTTTGAATTAAAGAAACGATGTTTTTTGAGTGAAGGAAAAATAAAGCATTTCAGGAAAGAATAGTGTGGATCGCTCTTATTTATGAGATCGAATTTCAGCTCATAAATAAAAGCGATTCACCGGAAAAAATACCACAAATAAGGAACAAAGCAAAACGCCTTAAGAAATCTAAGAGCAGGTCAAGGTAATTGTCGCCGTAAAAAGAAAATCCGCACTTCTAACGGTTCCTCGGGCTGACGCTGTAAAGATCTCATCTACAGTACCGGAACAAGCGGGGATAGTCGCTAATAATGAAACACGCCCTAACCCGCGATCATCGGTCTTCGTTTTATAAACACCCGGATTGGACGGATTCAGCGCATTTCCGTCCAGATCTGTCAGTATCCCGACTCCGCCAGAAAAAAACTCGATATCGATATCGGGCAAAGGTTTTCCAGAATCATCAAGTGCCTGAAAATCAAGCGCACGATAAATAACCGTGCCTGCTCCGGCCACAGTCGTACTGGCAGCGGCAGGGCCGTTCACAACAGTACCGTCCGGTGCCTGATCCCCGCAACCGGCAATCAAAAAGAGCAATGTAAAAAGGAACACTGATCGTTTCATCTGAAACTCCTACACATATTTTGGCAAAGCCTTCAAAAAACGCCGCAGCACTTTTTTATCCACTTGCATGACATCCACCGATCCGATCTTTTTCGGAAGCACAAAATAAATCTCGCCTCCCACCACCTTTTTATCGCCCGCCATGACTTCAAGCACATCGCCGGGGTCTAAATCGGGCAAACGCGTCGGAAGAGCAAAAGCTTCCAATAGCACGACTTGTCGTTGCACATCCGCCGCATGTAAAAGCCCAAGCTCGACCGCCAAACGGCTCGCGGCCACCATGCCCATGGCGACCGCCTCACCGTGTTTGACTTTGCTGTAACCGGTCAGGGTTTCAACGGCATGTCCGATGGTGTGACCGTAATTCAAGATTTTGCGCAGACCGCTTTCCCGTTCGTCGGCCTTCACGATTTCAGCCTTCATTTTTGAAGCACGATGGATGCAATGTGTAACCTTCTCTAAATCAAGATCCCGAATGGCGGCGCTGTGTTTTTCAAGATATTGAAAAAAGCCTTCGTCCGAAATCACACCGTATTTCACGACTTCGGCCAAACCGGAGCGATATTCTCGTTTTTGCAATGTGCGTAAAACAGCGGGGTCGCTGCAAACAAAGCGCGGTTGGTGGAAGGCCCCGATCAGGTTTTTGCCCTGAGGGTGATCCACGCCGGTTTTTCCGCCGATGCTGGCATCCACCTGCGCAACCACGGTCGTCGGACATTGGATAAAAGAGACGCCGCGCAAATAGGTCGCCGCCGCAAAACCCGTCATATCTCCAATCACCCCTCCACCCAAGGCGATGAGCAGATCGCTGCGCTCAAAACGGTTTTGTATGAGGCTGTCATAGATGCGCTTGATTTGCTTGAGGGTTTTATAGCGCTCCCCCGCCGGAATCCGGATCATCAAACATTTGAAACCCGATTTTTTGAGGGCCTTTCTGACGCGCCCTCCGTAAAATCCGTCTATTTTCGGATCCGTAACGATAGCAACACGCCCCTTAAAAGAAAGATTGTGCAACAAGGCGCCGACTTGATCGACGGCCCCTTCTCCGATAAAAATATCGTAAGCAGTCGTCCCCAAATCCAAGGGGATTTTTTTCATCTTTTCCATATGACTTTACGAAGCTGCACCGCTGAATTGCGTCAACCGATCAACAATGCGATGAACACTCTCTCCAATCTGAATATCGGACGTATCAATTATAATGTCCGAACGACGATAAAACGGCTCTCGTATTTTCAAAAGTTTGACAATGTTGCCCAAGGGATCGGGGCCTTTCAAAAGCGGACGTTCTCCCGCCCGGCGCTGCACGCGTTTGAAAATGACCTCCGGCCGTGCCGTCAGGGTCACTAAAATACCGGTTTTTGAAAGCACATCCACATTCACAGGGTTCGCGGGAACGCCACCCCCGGTCGAAATAACATAACCTTCATATGAAGCCGCTTCCGCAACGGCTTTTACTTCCAGGTCTCTAAAACAGGCTTCTCCATCTTCGGCAAAAATTTGGGGAATACGCTTTTTTGCCGTTTTTTCAATCAGATGATCCGTGTCCACAAATCGGTACCTCAACTCCACGGCCAAACGCCGGCCGATGATGCTTTTCCCTGTGCCCATGAAACCCAGTAAAACAACATTCTTCAATCCAAATCCTAGCTCATCACGGTCGGTGTAATGAAAATCAGTAATTCAGTCGTCGATTCGCTTGTTTCTTTGTTCTTAAAAAGCCAACCTAAACCCGGGATATCCTTAAAAAAGGGGATGCCGCCTTTCGACTCGGTTTTCTGGGTTTCATAAATTCCCCCGATCACCATTGTTTCACCATCCATCAACAGGATCTGTGTCGAGACTTCCTTTTGAAAAATGGAAGGTTGTGTCGCACCCGCTACCGGGGGGCCGGGTTGATTCTTCGTCAGATTCAACTCCAGCAATATCCCGCCGTCCGGCGAAATATGTGGAATCACTTTTAATTCAAGATTGGCGTCCACCAATCGTGTATTTGTCCCGCCATTGGGCGAAGAGGTCTGAAAAGGAATTTTTGCCCCTTGTTTGATCAAGGCTTCATTATTGTCAAGCACCATGATCTTGGGCGTCGAAACAATCCGGGTCATCTCTTGAGATTCACCCGCGGAGATGCGCAAATCCAATTGAAAAGGGCTTTCCGTGAAACGCCCAAAACTAAAACCCACGCCGCCCACAGGGCTTGCGGCTGGCAAATTCACCGAAAAATCCGACACAGGATTGAATATAGTCGAGCCCGGGCCGGAAAAATTGCCGATTCCGATTCTATTGCCATCGCGATTGGTTTTAAAATCAGCGCCCCACTGCACCCCTAAACTCTTTTTAAAGGTCGGCTGCACTTCGACGATACGGGCTTCAATCAAGACCTGCGGGGTCTTGGTATCGAGCTTATTGGCCATCTGCTCAACCTGGTTGAGACTATCCGCAACATCCTTCACCACCAAAGCGTTTACGCGATCGGCCACCATAATCTCGCCGCGTGCGGATAAGAGCTTTAACAGCAGGGTCTTCATTTTGTCCGCTTTGGCATAATTGATATAGATAACGCGGGTGAGCAGCTCTTCGGCGCGGATCTTTGTTTCTCTGGCCTCGGCCTGTTCATTACGCTGCCGGGTCAAATTGGCAAGCGTTGCGATGCGAATGATGTCACCATCGCGCACCATGCCCAGGTTTCGGATTTCCAAGATGATATCAAGGGCCTGATCCCAAGGCACGTCATTCATTTTTAAAGTAATCTTCCCTTTAACATCATCACCCATTACAAAGTTCAAACCGCTGACATCGGCAATTAAACGCACGACATTGGTAATTTCCGCATCCTGAAAATCCAGAGAAATTTTTCGACCTGTGTATTTTTCCACTTTTGCAGGCGGCGCTTCTTCTGCTTGGGCAGCTTGGGCCAAAGCAAGGGCTTCGCGTTTTGCCGCCGCAGCTTCTCGGCGTTTTCTGCGAAGAATGACTTTCTTTTTGGCGGCTTTTTCCTTCTCAAGTTTTTCGGCTTCAGCTTCAGACTTCTTCTCTGCTTCATCCGGCAAACCGCTCAAGGGCGCGGCGGGCGGCGCTTCAGAAGGTGAAAATGTCACTTCCGCCTTGCCGGGCGCAGCAGGCGCCGGGGAATCCGGGGTAGAGGTCGTTTTTTCTATTTCGCTAACTTCGTCCGTTTTTTGCGAAACAGACTCAGCGGGTGCGGGCGCGGCGACATCGTTTGGGGTATCCACGGGCTGCATCAAGCCATCATCACCGGATGCGGCTTCGGACCGAAGCGGCACGGGGCTTTCGCCCGCTTGAGGGCCTTCAGGCGGTGCATCCGCTTGAGGCGTTTCCGCTTCAATCGTTTGTTCGGCCTGAGCCGTTTTATTTGAATCTTCTTCGGATTCGGCATCCGGTACCGGAAGCGGCGGCGGCAAGGTCGCTGCCGAGGCGATACTTGGCGAAGCGAGCGGAAGCGCAAGTGTCGAAAGTTTCATCCCGACATCAGCACCGGAAGCCTCTGATTCGGCCCCGGCCTTTTCCGTATCGGCTCCCGCCGAAGGCGTCCCCGCATCTTGCGGCATTTCCGAATGGGCGGCGGCGTGAAGGTTTGCTTCGGGCGGTGCGGATTCGTCCGCAGCTTTTTCAGGGCCTTTAATCGAGACTTCCAATACGCTCCCACGCTGCGCCAAGTCATAAGAAATCGGCGAGAGTAAATCCAGAACCAGACGGAGCTTCTTTTTATGTTGTCCCACGCGAACCTGCTTCACACGATGATCGTCCACGGAAATACGGTTTGGTTTTGAAGCCATTCGCACACCGGGCAGATCAATCACGAGACGCCTTTTATTTCCAAAACCGATAAAAAAAGTTCGCGGAGATAAAACCCCGTCGGAGGACACAATCAATTTGAGCGACTCGCCGGGCTCAAATCGTAGCCCGGATACTTTTTGGGCCGGTTGAAGCGATACTTCTTTTTCATCAGCGGTCGGCCCCTCGGGCAATGCGGCGGTTAAGGTTTCTTTCTTTTCGATGGCGTCTGCTTGAATGGGCTCTGTTTTTTGAAGCGGAAGGAGATCAGGTGCAGCAACTTCGGGATCCGTTTCAGTGACTTCGATCGCGATATCCGGCAGATCATTCGACAAACCCGGCTCAGGAAGTCCGGGCAAGGCATCCGGTGAAATATCCGTCGGCAATGCGGCATCGGCAGTCATTTCTACCGTTTCAGAGGTATCCACCGGTGGCGCAGTCGGCGTTTCATCTTCGAAAAAGCGAAAACCTTTGGGTGCGGCCGCAACCTGGGTCACTTCCACAACGAGGTTAAGTCCTTCGGTTCGCACATCGGTTTCAACCACACCGGATAATTCAAACTCAAGCCGGGACACATTGCTTCCGCCGCCGCTTCCCGGACGAATCGCACGAATCGGACCGTTCTCCACTTGAATTTCATCTGCAAACCGGGAAAGGTCCACTTCAGCCATATCAATAATAAGACGATCAGGATCGGAAAGCCGAAAGGTCGTATAAATCATGGGCTCTTCCCCTTCAATTTCGACGATTGTTTTCTCCGTGCCTTCCGTAATACGCACATCCTGAATCATTGCGGCAGGCGGAAGTTTCAGGCCGTCCCCCTGTCTCTGAAGGCCGCAGGACACAACAAGTCCCGAAAGCGCAGCAATCGTCATCAATTGGGCAACCCGGCGAATTTGAAGCAACCGGAAATGCGGAAGTCGTGGGCCAGTCATGCTATTACCCCTCCTTTTGGGGATGAAGTTCCATCTCTGTTTTTCTCTTTTTGGGTTCACCGAATATGTTCAAAACGGTCTCTTCGATGATCACTTTTTTTTGCGTAATCTCGCGGATCACACCGTGATTAAAACCGATTTTCGTGCCGACGCGAACGGTATACCCCTTTCCATCCGGGGTATTGACAATCGCCCTTGGGCCGTAACCGCCCCAAATAATCCCTTGAAGTTTAATGTCCGAGACCGCACTTCTTTGCAAAGGGGGAAGCGCATCCACCGTTTCAGGGCGTTTGGGCGAGGCCGCGATAATGGACCTAAAGGGATCCCGTCTCCCCACGGCCACGTAAGAAGGACGGGGCATGCTTGCTTCCGCTTCAATGGCAGCAACAACACTTTGTTCGGTAACCTCTTCCACTGCTTCCGGCAGGGCCGCCGCAAGAGGCACCGAAGTCGGAGATTCCAATTCAAGAGGGGCCTCCGTATCACAACCGGCAAGCAGAAAAATCAGGGCCGCCGCACTCAGTGTTTGAAATAAAACAAAAGACCTCATCTTCACTGCTCCCCGGCGGCTTTCGCCGCAACAACGGGTTTTTCAGTCGAGGCAAAAGCCGTTGCGGAAAAACTCGTTTGAATCATCACGCGGTTGCGTTCGATCTTTGGAGAAAACATCCTGATATCGGAGACATTAATAATCCGTCTGAGTTTGCTGATTTTATCGAAAAAAACACCCACGGAATGATATCCGCCCGCAACTTCGATATTGACCGGGATTTCGGTGTAAAGCCCCGAAGGGTTTTCAACCTTTGCACCGGGTCGCCAGAGTTTAAAATCAAGACCGCTGCGTCCACCTAAGTCCGAAACCTGTTTTAAAAGAAATTCGATCTCTGCCTCTGAGGGCAGTTGTTCTTTCATTTCTCTTAACTTCCGTTGCAAAAGCATGTCTTCCCGTTTCAGTTGCGCCAGACGGCGTACTTTGACACGCAGGACGTTAATCTCGTTGCTTAATGAGGAAATCGCTCGCTCGGCCTGCGCGATTTCCTCATTTTTGGGAATAAAAACAAACCAAATAAAGGAACCCGCAAAGATCGCAATCGTGAGAAAAATCGCAACAAATTTCTGTTTATTGCTCAGTGTTTTGATCGTTTCGAGATTAATCGCCATAGGTCATCAAGTATGAATACAGGCTTTGGCAGATCTGCTTAAATCAGAAAAGTCCACTTCAAGCGGAATGAATAGACCGTGATCTCCCCTTCTTTTTTCTGTCTCGATTCTAAGATTTGAACATTATGAAAGTCGGGTGCGGCCTTTAAATTATTGATAAAGTCAACAATTTCACTGTTTGTTGTTGCACCGCCGCTCAATTCGATATTGCCCGCTTTTTCATTAAGACTCACCAGCCAAACCCGATCCGGAAGCCGCTGGCTGATTTCATTCAAAAGCGACACGGGCATGGATTGTTTCTTGCGGAGCGCCTGAATCACGGCGATCTTGTCCTGAACGATTTTTTTATTGGCTTCAAAATTTTCCACGACTTTCACTTGCGCTTTCAGAGAAGTCAATTCCTCGGAAAGCCGTGATTCCTGAGCGCGTAAAACCTGGACTTTGCGATCCAAAGTACGCCAGCCGAGAAACCAGCCCAGAATTAAGACTACGGAAAGCAAACCCAGCCAAACGAGTTGAGACTCAACGGCAATCCTCTTTTTCGCTCTTTTTGTTTTTTGCGTCGCTAAAAGATTGATTTTAATCATGATTAGCGGTCTCCGACTTCCCGGAGGGCCAAACCCACCCCGACAGATGCCAATGGAGCCATCTCTTTAATAAAATCGAGGTCAAACCGGGATTCGGGGATTTCAATGCTTTTGAAGGGATTGACCATTTCGACGGGGAGGCCCGATTTCTCTTCAAGACAGGCGGCCAGATGAGCAACCTTTGCCCCGCCCCCGCTTATCAGGATACGGTCAATTGCTTCGTGATTGGAAGTGGTTTTAAAATAGTCAAAAGATCGAATAACTTCGGACACGATTTTGTCATTTAAAAGATTAATGATATTTGAAAGCATTTCGGAGTCGATGCCGTCAACACTCTCTCCGCGTTTTGCCTGCTCGGCCTGCTCATAATTCACATTAAATTCCCGCTGGATTGTCTCCGTATAACGATTGCCGCCAATCGAAATATCCCGCGTAAAAGCAAAGGCTCCGCCCCGGATAATATTGATATTCATGACGCTGGCACCAATGTCCACCAGCGCGACGATTTCGCCATCCATGACTTCGTAATTCGTTCCAAACATATTTTCCAGCGTAAAGGCATCCACATCGACGACAACCGGCGTCAAACCCGCCTCGGCAACCAAGGTCGTATATTCCGTCAATTTTTCCTTTTTGACGGCAACAAGCAACACATCCATCTGGTCGCCCACTTCCTCGCCGTCCATCGTATCCAAAATATTGAAGTCGATATTCACATCGTTGATATCAAAGGGAATATACTGTTCCGCTTCCCATTTAATCGACTCATCCAGTTCTTCTTCGGACATCATCGGCAACTGAATTTTTTTGACAATCACGGAATGGCCGGACACGGAAAACGCAACGTCTTTTTCCTTAATCGCCTGCTCATCCAAAAGCGCTCGGATCACGGAAACAACACGTTCAGCATCCATAATCGTGCCGTCCACAATCAATTCCGATTCGAGCGCTTTCATACCAAAATGCTCAAGCTTATAACCTTCCCCTTGCTTGCGCAGTTGAACCAGCTTGATGGCCCCTGAACCAATATCAAGCCCAAGCAGCGATTTTGGACGTGAAAAAAATGAAAAGCCCATCGTCCCTATTTCCCACCTTCTATCACACAATAAAACACGCCTTTACGCCGTTTTCGTTGTATGAGACAAAGACGCGTCATCGTGTCAAAACCATCGTTTTATATCCTTAAGAAACGGTGAAAAAAAGCCGTTTCTCTCCACTTTAAGCACCCATACGGCAATACAATCAAGGCCTCAGATACCGAGAAAAAGTAACAATCCTAAGTATACTGAGACTTAAAAGCATGTCAAGAAAGATAGACAATCTATCTCTTTCATTGATATTTTATAAATTTAGGCAAAAAACAAGAGCAAAACGAAGCAGAGAGAACGATATATTTTAGTGGGATAAAGCTTCTCCATTCTGCGAACCCGAAGACGGGGAGGGCCGTTTCTGGCTCAATCCAAGGGTTGCCTTAAACCCATCGCCTAAAAAGAGTTCCATGCCGATACTGATGCCGGTTTCGGTATTTTGCGTTTGAATGATTTTGGCGCCGCGCACAAAAGCTGAAACCTTCTTCCGCAAACTCCCGTTTTTTTCCACAAGTTCCAAGACTGTCATGCCGTGATCTGTCTTAAGACGCATGGCTTGAGATTCCAGTTGTGCATAGGCATCCACCTTGGCCGCCTGTACCGCCTGAACACGTGCCGCAATCGACCATTCCGATTGAATGGCCCCCAGGCCCGTGGCATGCAAGGTCACATTCTCCCATCCGGCATAACGAACATCCAAGTGCTTTGATTGACAGCCCATAAAAAAGACAGGCAGGATCACCGGAAGGCAACACATTTTCAGCAGAGTTTTATAATGGATCATGGGGTCCACCGGCGGGAAAAATCGTTTTCAAGTCCCAGAAGATCCAGTGCTCTGGCGACGATAAACCGGACAAGGTCATCAATGGATTGCGGTTGATGATAAAATCCCGGCATGGCAGGCAACAAGGTCGCACCCATTTCCGAAACGGCGAGCATGTTTTTCAGGTGAACGCGGTGAAGCGGCGTTTCACGCGGAATGAGAATCAACGGCCGCCTTTCTTTAAGTGTGACATCAGCCGCACGACCGATCAAGTTCGATGAAAACCCGTGGGCAATGCCCGCCAATGTTTTCATGGAACAAGGCGCCACAACCATGCCCTGAGTCGGCACCGAACCGCTGGCAACAGAGGCCGTCATATCCGCTTCATCACAATAAATCAATCGGTGCCCTGCATAAGTTTTATTGAGAATGCCCCGTGTTTCTGAAAAATGGTTGCCCCACTCCCATCCAAGTTCTCCGCGAATGATCATACGGGCGGATTGAGACAAAATCAGATAAACCTGATGATTCTCTTTTAAGAGATACTCCAGCAGCTTCACGCCGTAAATCGCACCACTGGCGCCCGATATGCCAACCACATAACTCGACATCATCTGCTTCCCAAATGCAATGGACTCTACCGATCTCCCGCCACATCACGATGACGGCTGTGTGTGCGAAGCCCCTTCCCCTCAAAATACCGCTTCAATTGATTCACTAAGGTCACGGAACGATGCCTGCCGCCCGTGCAACCGATGCCGATCGCAAGATAACTTTTACCCTCTTTTTCATAAAGCGGGAGGAGAAACTCAAAGAAATCGTAAAGCTTCTCCAAAAACTGTTTTGCTTCAGGTAATTCAAGCACGTATTTTTGCACAGGCGGGTCATTGCCAGTCAAGGGGCGCAGGGAGGCTACAAAAAAAGGATTTTTGAGAAAGCGTACATCAAAGAGCAAATCCAAGTCATAGGGGGCACCAAATTTATACCCGAAGGAAGTTAAAGAAATGCTAAACTGCTTGCGCGTTCCTTTTTCCAAAAAATAGTGGGTAATAACCTCTTTAAGTTGATGCACATTGTAATCGGACGTATCAATGACCCGATCAGCTCGTTTTCTCAAATCTTCCAGGGTCTTTTGTTCGCTATGGATGCCTTCCAAGATCGTACCCTCTTTTGACAGCGGATGAGGGCGGCGTGTTTCTGAAAAACGGCGCTGCAAAACTTCGTCACGCGCCTCAAGGAAAAGGAGTTCTATTTGATAACCTTCTTCGATGAGCCGATCATAAACTTTAAGAAAATCCCAAAGAAAGGTTCGCTCACGGATATCAATCCCGATCGCAGCTTCTGAAATCCCGCTACGCGACTGACGGCAAAGATCAACAAATTTAGGTAATAGCTGAGGGGGCAAGTTGTCCACGCAGAAAAAACCAAGATCTTCAAAACACTTAATCACACAGCTTTTTCCGGAACCCGAAAGCCCGCTAATGATTACAAGACGCACCTCTTTCGCCGCACGAATCATCACACGCACCCACACATGCCACCGAAGGGAGCCCTAATGAAGTTCGGGGTGAATTTTTCAGGAGATAACATGTTCAGATTCAAGGTGCAAATTGCAGGGAATCGCCCGCTACTTTCAAAATTTATAACGCAGAAGCGGCGTATTTTAGCCCTGAAAAAACAATGCATGGCTTGATCAGAGCTTCCCTAAGCAGAGCGTTCGATTAATCCCAGCCCACCGTCTTTTCTTTTATAAAGCAGATTCACTTGTTTGCTTTCGCGATTTTCGAAGAGAAAAAAATCGGTCCCCAGCAGTTCCATTTGCAGGGCCGCTTCTTCAACCGTCATGGCTTCAATGGGAAAGGTTTTGCGTTTTTTAATATTGACATCCGCCCAGCTCGGCATCGGCATCGTTTTCTGTCCCGTTACATTGTGTTGTACGCGGTGGTTGTGTAATTTTTCCTTATGTTTTTTCAGTTGTCGCTCTATTTTAGAGATGGCCTTATCCACAGAAACATACATTTCATCCGTTTCCTGCTCCGATTGCAAAATAAAACCATTCACTTTCACTAAAACTTCCGCTAAATGGCGGTACTTCTCCACCTTGAGGGTAAAGATCGCTTTTGTCGCATTTGTGGTATATTTTTCGATTTTTTTCGCACGCGTTTCGACATATTCCTTCAATGCAGGGGTCACATCCAATTGTTTTCCTGTAATCATCACTTCCATACAAACCTCCTCAACTTCAAAAAATATTTACATTGCCTCAAATCACCGCGATTAAAAGGGACGTTTTCGCCGACTCGCGGGGGGGATTTTAAGCCATGCACGATACTTGCTCACCGTTCTTCTGGCAATTTCGATATCCTCCGCTTTCAGACGCTCAACAATTTCCTGATCTTTCAGAGGATGCATGGCATCTTCCGCTTCGACCATCTTCCGAATCATTTCGCGCACAGCAATCGACGACAGACTTTCCGATTGGTTGCCGACACGCGGCAAACTGCCGTTAAAAAAGAATTTCAGCTCGTAAATCCCTTGGGGCGTGTACATGTATTTATTGGTCGTTACACGACTGACTGTAGACTCGTGCATCTCAATATCATCTGCCACTTGCCTGAGTATCAACGGTTTGAGATGACTGATGCCTTTTTCCATAAACTCATACTGAAACTTTAAAATGCTTTCACCCACCAGTTGAATCGTGCGATTACGCTGTTCGATGCTCCTCACAAGCCAGAGTGCCGACCTAAATTTCTCCTCCAGATACGACTTGGTTGTCTCCGTCACAGCCCCCTTGGAGCGAAGCAGGCTCCGATAAAAGGAACTGATTTTTAATTTGGGCAGACCGTCGTCATTCATCGCCACGACATATCGCCCGTCCGACTTAACCACATGTAAGTCCGGCGTAATGTAGACATTTTCCGAAGAGAAAAAGGGACGGCCCGGTTTGGGCTCCAGATGTTCAATAATTTTAGAGGCTTCGACCACTTCTTCGACCGTGCTGTCGCAGGCTTTGGCAATATTCTGATAGCGTTTTTTTTCCAGATCAAGCAAATGGTTTTTGATCATCGACTCTACAAGCGAGCCGGCCAGATCCAATTGCGCGACCTGGATCAACAAACATTCTTCAAGGTTTTTCGCGCCGACTCCCACCGGATCGAAGCCTTGAATTACTTTTAAAATCGCCTCCACAGAGGGCACCGGCGCATCCACAATCGTGGAAATTTCCTCAAGCGGCGTCTTCAGATAGCCGTTTTCATCAATCTCGCCAATAATGGCCGTGCCGATTTCCTTTTCTTTTTCTGAGATAACGGACAGACCCAATTGCCAGAGCAAATGATCCACCAGTGAAGTCGTTTTTGCAAGGGTCTGCTCATAAGAAGGCCGTTCGTCATCCGGGGAAACATTCGAGGCACTCCAACCTTCATCCCGGCCTTCGTCAAGGTAATACTCTTCCCATTTCGGATCAATTTCGTCCTTCTTTTCAGGCAATTCGGCGCTGGATTCCGAACGCTCCGCTTCCCCACCAAGCGACTCCGGCTGAAATTCGTCGTCCGACTGGGGATCATTGCCACGCTCTTCGAGCAGCGGATTTTCTATCATCTCCTGATTCACGACTTCGTCGAGTTCAAGCCGGGAAAGTTGAAGCAGTTTGATCGCCTGCTGCAATTGCGGCGTCATCACCAGTTTCTGGGAGAGCTTCAGTTCAAGCCGCGGCTTCATGCCACCATCAGACCAGGACATTAACACACCTCATGAATGACCCACCGTTTCATTTTCGCGCCCTTGCCAGCGGAAGCGTTCCCCCAGATACAACGCCTTTGCCTCTGGATGATTGGCAATTTCAGCGGGCGCCCCGGAAATCAAAATCCTGCCCTCGTGAAGAATATAGGTTCGATCCGTAATCGTGAGGGTTTCCCGCACATTGTGATCGGTAATCAAAACCCCGATGCCTCTTTTTTTTAAATGGCGGATCACCTTTTGCAACTCCAAAACAATGATGGGATCAATGCCCGCAAAAGGCTCATCCAACAAGATAAATTGTGGAGAAAGCACCAGCGCCCGGGTGATTTCAAGCCGACGCCGCTCCCCACCCGAAAGCGTATAGGCCTTGTTTTTTGCCAGATGGGTCATATTCAATTCCGCCAAAAGCATCTCAAGCCGCATCGCGCGTTCCGAAGCATTCAAGCCCAAAGTCTCAAGGACAATTACAATATTTTCTTCAACCGTCAATTTTCTAAAAACAGAGGGTTCCTGAGGTAAATAACTCACGCCCCGCCGCGCGCGTTTATACATCGGCATCGCAGTCACCTCTTCACCGTTGATCAAAATCCGGCCCTTGCTCGGCGACGTTAAACCCACAATCATATAAAAGGTTGTGGTTTTTCCCGCACCGTTAGGCCCCAGCAAACCGACTATTTCACCGCGATCGACCTGGAGACTCACATCCCGTACCACCTTTCGACCGTGATATTCTTTTTCTAAACCGGAAGCCGCTAACATCAAGCCCTCAAAAACCTCAACAATATTTACCTTATAAAAGCAATATCAGCTGTCCTCATTTCTTTTCCCGTTTCAATCCCTCGTTCGCATTGTAAATCACGGCTTGGCTCTCGGAAACCAAGGTGCGCTCTTCATCAATAAAAAAGGTAATCACTTCCCCTTTCACATGAAAATCATTATCCCAGACTTCCGGGTTTCCGG
>JALUVJ010000179.1 GCA_027020665.1 Nitrospira sp. | reverse complement strand
CCGGTGCCGTTGATGGTCGCCCCGATGAGTTTTTCTCCCGCAGATTTTTCAACCGGAATCGGCTCGCCTGTCACCATGGATTCATCGACATGACTTTCACCCTCAACCACCGTGCCGTCCACCGGAATTTTTTCGCCCGGACGGACACGCAGCACATTGCCACGTTGCACATGTTCTAAAGGAATGTCTTCTTCCGTGCCGTCTTCCCGAACAAGACGGGCCGTTTTTGGCGCAAGTCCGAGCAGGAGTTTAATGGCCGCATTGGTCTGACTGCGGGCACGCAACTCCAGGACTTGCCCGAGCAGGACCAGTGCCGTAATGACGGCGGCGGCTTCAAAATAAACCGGGACGACCCCCACTTCGTTAAAAACAGTCGGGGGAAAAATTCCGGGCAGGATGACGGCGATGAAACTGTAGGTCCAGGCGATGGAGACACCGAGACCGATCAGGGTAAACATATTCAGGTTACGTGTTACGACAGACTTGATCGCACGCACGTAAAAAATCCAACCGCTCCACCAAATGACCGGTGCGGAGGCAAGAAGCTCCAGCCACTGTCTTAATTTCGGATTGATGATCTCCGCCATCGCTTCCGGCCAAAATTCAGCCGCCATCGCGCTGAAAAAAACCGGGGTCGCCAAAACCGCAGCGACCCAAAAACGACGGCTCATATAATCCAGTTCACTCGTATCCTCATCCGCTTCAACGCTGCGCGCTTCGAGCGCCATGCCGCATTTCGGACAAGCGCCCGGTTCATCCCGCACAATTTCGGGATGCATCGGACAGGTATATTCTATTTTGGTGGCCACAAGGGGCACGCCTTTGGGCTCCAAGGCCATGCCGCATTTCGGACAGCTTCCGGGGCCGATCTGTTCGATTTCCGGATGCATGGGGCAGGTATAGGTCGCATCCGACTCCGCTTCGGTTTCAGGTTCTTTTTTTACTTCTTCAAGGATCGTTTCTTTTGAAGGTGCGACGTATTTTTCAGGTTCCTTCCGAAATGCCGATAAACACTTTTCACTACAAAAATAATAAGTCTCTCCGGCATGTTGAAGATGGCCTACCGCCTCCTCCGTTTCGATGTCCATGCCACAGACAATGTCCTTGACCATTTCTTTCCTCCTTAATAATTCTCTTTCTTCTTATGTTTCCATTCTAAAACCTATGTGGAACTCACAGGTCAAGACTTTTTTTAAGTTTTTTTGTGAGGGTCCGTTTATGAAGATGCCTTCCTTGTTTTGATCGTTGTGACCGGGCAGGCAGCCATGCGAACAACCCGTTCCGCCTGGCTGCCCATCAACATATGATCAAGCCCTTTTCTGCCGTGGGTTCCCATTATGATGAGATCCGCCCCGATTTTTTCCGCCATCCTCAAAATTTCAAGATAGGGCGTGCCATTGGCAATCTCAGACTCGGCCGTAATGCTTTCTTGCTTTGCACGAATAACTAGGTCATTCAATAAAGCATGGGCACGGTCCATCAGATAGGCGTAGCCTTCATCAAAAAGCGCGGTCATTTCATCCGGGTGGTCAAGGCGTTCTATGATGTGAAGAAAGCTTATTTCGGCACCTAGCTGTTTGACCATGGGGAGTGCGGTATCTATGGCTTCATTGGACAATTCAGAAAAATCAGTTGGAATCAGTACTTTTTTGATCTTCATCACAGACCTCCGTTTTTATCGGTTTCTTCACATCTTGTTACTTAGCATGAAAGAGCAATCTTGATGCCAAGATTGAAGAAAAGCGTTTTGATCTAAGCTGCGATTGAGGTCGCAGCTTAGAAGGTAAAGATAAGCATTTTTTGGCGGGGCTTGGTTTTTGAGGCAAAAAACAGTCTCAATTTTATGACAACTGTCATGCTTTCATGACAGATTACAGTGCTTCAAACGAAGGCTCAGGTCTTCGGGAGACATCCCGCTAAGACGTGCGGCCTCCGCAATATTTCCATCGCTTATCTTGAGCAGGCGTTTGAGGTAAGAAGATTCAAAAATATTCATCTCTTCTTGATAAGAGGAGACCTTTTCCGATTCTTTGCTTGTTACCTCGTTATTTCCGCTTTCAAGGGTATCACGCAATCGCTTGATTTCACGGTAGGCCCGGTCGAGTTCCAGTCCCTTTTCGATCACCGCTTCCAATGTTTCCAGGTTTTTAAAGGGTTTTGAGAGAACGGCAAAAAGCCCCTTGGAAAGCGCCTCAAGCACTGCTTTGCTATGTGCTAAACCCGTCATGAGGATGGCAACCTGCTGAGAGCCTTCCTGTATCATCCACTGCAAGAGGTCCAAGCCTTTTGCATCGGGTAGGTGCTGATCCATCAATATAAGATTGTAGGTCTGCTCTAAAAAGCGCCGTTTTGCTTCATTGCCGCTTGTGATCCGTGTGATGTCAATCTTCTGTTCGCCGACTCCTTTACAAAAAAGCCGCTCAAAGAGCTTCAAGGTATACGGATCATTATCGACAACCAGTATTTTTTCCATCCTGCCTCCTCTTTTATTTTTGAGCGAGCAGATAGTCGGCCAAGGCGCCGAGTTCTTGTTCACTTCCCGTAACCGGCATCATTTTTGCCGTCGGCACCAATTTTTTAGGGTTCTTGAAGAACTTCAAGAGCCAAGCACGGTCGCGTTTGCTCCCGATATCTGAAAGATCCGAGGCAAGCTTTCCGCCGCCGCCTTCAATCGTGTGGCACATGCCGCATCGTTTTTTTTCAAAAAATGCTCTTCCCGCCTCAAGCTCGGACGCTTCAGTGGGCAGAGATACAAACAAGAACGAAAGTGAGGTGACGATGAGGAAAATCCTACTCTTTTTCATTTTTTATCTCCTTCCAATCCGTGGTTTGAAAACGAAACACCGATGAGGTGTCCATCCCTGATAAAAGCAATACGGATGCCAGAAAAAAGACGTGGGGATCTCAGGAGCATTTGTTTATCTGAATGATAAAAAAAATGCTCAAATACAATGACTTAGATGAAAGCAGGCGGGACCGCCGAAAATAGCCTTTCGGCTTTGCTTTTTCCAGTCTGATTTTTTTCTTGACATCTGTCATGATCGAGTGACAGTGATTACGAAGTGCTGAAAATGCCCCAGCGTTTCATGCGAACATAGAGGTTCTGACGCGGGATGCCGCTGATGCGCGCCGCTTCGGAAATATTTCCTCCGGCGCGCAGGAGAAGACGTCTGAGATAATCCGATTCAAAGGCCTCTCGCTCTTCCTGATAAGGGAAGATTTTTTTGTCTTCCGTTTTGTGTTTTTTGATAACCTGTCCGATCTGTTCGATATGAATTGCGTTGATCGAGCCGCCGGGGTGGAGCGCAACCATGCGTTCGATGACATGTTGAAGCTGACGTACATTACCCGGCCATGAAAAACCTTGCAGGGCCTTGACGGCATCGGGTGCAAAGGGCCCGACCTTTTTCCCAAAGCGGTCATTAAATTGATCAAGAAAGTGCATCGCCAACAAGATAATGTCTTCCCCTCGCTCCCGCAAAGGTGGAATTTCGATGGTGATGACGTTGATACGGTAGAACAGATCTTCCCGAAAGCGGCCTGCCTCCACTTCATCAGCAAGCCGTTTATTTGTTGCACAGATGAGGCGAAAATCACTTGAACGCATCTGGGCACTGCCTAAGCGGGAGAAGGTTTTTTCTTGAAGCACCTGCAAGAGATTACATTGCATTTTTTCACTCATATTAGAGACTTCATCCAGAAAAAGGGTCCCGTGATCGGCCTTTTCAAAGTAGCCGGGCGTTGTTTTGACCGCACCGGTAAATGCACCGCGTTCGTAGCCGAAAAGGGCACTCTCCAGGAGGGATTCGGACAAGCCTCCGCAATTGACGACGAGAAAGGCTTTTTTTTCTTCCCGGCTTAAATCATGAAGGTATTTTGCGATCATGCTTTTCCCCGTGCCGCTCTCACCTTCAAAAAGAACGGTGGTATCCAAGGGGGCAATCTGCCGCATTTGCCTCATCATGGTTTCCATGCCGGCAGATTGCCCGATGAGGGTGCTGGTCCGCTTTCGTTTATCCAGGGCTTCGCGGAGGCGGTTGATTTCACGATGGGCCCGGTCAAACTCCAGGGCTTTTTCGATGACCGCGTCTAAGGCTTCCAGGTTTTTAAAGGGTTTACAGAGATAATCAAAGAGGCCCTCCCGGACGGCACGGACGGCATCACTCACATCGGCAAAACCCGTCATCAGGACGGCAACTTGCAGGGGGCGGTCCGCACGCATCTCTTTGATGATTTCGAGTCCCCGTCCATCGGGCAACTGCTGATCCATCAAGATGAGGTTAAAATCACTTTCTCTAAAATAACGCCAAGCCTCTGTCGCTTTAGAGGCCAGTTTTAAATCGACTGCCTTGCTGTGAAAGAGCCGCTTAAACAATTTCAGAGTATAGGGATCATCATCAACGACTAGAATTTTTACCACCAAAACACTCCGTCACTCACTTTAGCGCGGCAGCCAAAATATAAACTGTGCCCCGCCTTCGGGAAGGTTTTTGACCCGGACTTCTCCACCATGCAGGACGGCCACATGCTGCACGAGCGGTAATCCCAAACCGGTTCCGCCTGCCCGGGTTGTAAAAAAGGGAATAAATATTTTTTCAATATTGTCTTCCGCGATACCCGGCCCCTTGTCCTCAACCAAAATCGCCCAGCCCGGCTTTTCATCCTTTTTTCCAAGCTGAGGACGAAGCCGCACGGTGATGGCCCCGTTTTCGTCGGCTTGCATCGCATTTGAAATCAGATTAAAGAGGGCGTGACGCATGAGAACGGGGTCCACTGAAAGCCAGACCGGAACTTCCGGCAAGTCGGCAGTAATTGAAAACGGGTTCTGTGCACTGTGCTGGCAGAGGGCAATGGTTTCTTCAATCAAAGGCTGTATTTTACTTGCTTTACGGTCAAAGCAGGCTATTTTACTGAATTCCATCATGTGATGCAGAAAATCTCGGCAATCTTCCCCCGCATTCCGAATATCCTCTAACAATTCTTTTGTATCAGCCGAAATATCTTTTTCGCGCAAAGCCAGTTGCGCCATGTTGACCACACCGACCAGGGGATTATTGATCTGATGGGCGATCTCACCAATCATCAGTCCAAGGCTCGAAAGTTTTTCGATTTGAATGATCTGTCGGTTTTGCGCATTTAATTTGGAAAATGCAGTCTTCATCTCTTTTTTGCGCAGTGCCGCTTCAGCGATCTGCTTTGTTTCGACCGCTGATCGATAGCGATGAACCAGAACGGCCGTGACCCAGATCATCGCCAATGCAAGGCCGCGATTGAGCAGCACAATCGAATCATGGCCGTCGAGCGATGAGAAAAAATACCCGCCGATAGTCAAGAGAGAAGCGATAACAGCCATCACATAGCTTAAGATGATTTTTGGAGAAAAGAGAGAAAGCAGCACCAAAACCACATAAGGCACGCCTCCGGCAAAACCCAAACGAATTTTCAGGTCGAGCATAAATACGCCGAGCGCCAGGAGGACACTCAATATCATCAAGGCGGTACTTTCCTTCGTTATCTTTTCCGAAGCAGCGTTCAGCGTATTCATATCCTGAAGTCCTTGGCTGATTTTCTTAGGGCTGTCGCATATTTTAAGAAGTAAACCGGCATCAAGCAGGGTCTCATTTAAGAAAGCCCCGCTTAATCCAAAATATGATCTCCTTTTAAACCGTTTTTATAAATCATCCATGACTTCAATTAAATGACACACGGAGTGACCATCCGGTATGCCGTCGGGCATTTCTTTCCATTGGGCAAGGGCCTTTTCCATGCGCCGCTGCAAATAACCCATCTCATCAAGCTTTTGACGGTTTACCTTGATCCGCCGGGCGATCAGGTCTCGCACGAGGGGACAGGGGGAGTTTTGTTTTTCGGCGTGGTTTAAGATCTGAGCAATTTCTGAAAGCGTGAATCCCAATCCCTTGGACTGGAGGATGAATTTAAGCCGTTTCATATCCCCGGCAGAGAAAAGCCGGTAACCGTTTTGCGCATGGCGTGTCGGTTTCAGAAGCCCGATCCGCGTGTAGTAGCGGATGATTTCGGGAGAAATATCGACTTGTTTGGCCAGTTGCTTGACGGTCATTTTTGTCGCCTCCAATTAAAATGTTTCGGCATTGTTATGACTCCAAAGGATCCGAAACCGGGCTGATTTCATGCATCGGTTTGGAAAAAAATGCTCCCCCCACAATTCTGACGTGGCGGCGCGCTAAGGCGCGCGGTTCTTTCACGCCGCAGGCGTGTGCAATCGTTTCCACCTCATGTACGATATTCCGGCAGTAGTTTGCAACGCGGAGGGACTTAAATGTCGGATTCAGACCCGACTGGTACCGGGGGTTATGGGAGGTCACGCCTGTCGGACAGATATTCTGGTTGCATTTAAGCGCCTGGATACACCCGAGGGCAAACATAAACCCTCGCGCGGCGTTGACAAAATCCGCACCGGCGCACAAGGCCCAGGCAACATTGGCGGGGGTAATCAGTTTGCCCGAAGCAATCAGACGGATGCGCTTTTTAAGCCGGTGCCGGTTCAATATCTCATCAACCATCGGCAGGGCCT
>JALUVJ010000178.1 GCA_027020665.1 Nitrospira sp. | reverse complement strand
GAATGAGGAAAATAAATTTGTGTATGATGATCGGGCTACATGATGGGGTGAGTGAAGGGAATCGAACCCTCAACCACTGGAGCCACAGACCAGTGCTCTACCATTGAGCTACACCCACCATCTATTTTTATGAAAGCGCATTTTACCACAAGCGGCCTGTATTTAAAAGCATCGTTCTTCCAACCGGCTGCATAATGTTAGTATTTAAAGCCGATTTTATGTGCTTTCTTAAGGAAGCTCCGGTTAAGTCCGGCTTGAATGTTTCGAGAGATAAAATGTTCGGATTCAAGGCGAAAATTGTAGGAAATCGCCCGCTATTTACAAAATTTGCAAGGCAGAAGCCGGGAATTTTGACCTCAAAAAACAATTCATGACTCAATCAGAGCTTCCTCAATCTCCCTCGCTTGTCATTGTTTTCTCCACGCGGGACACGTTATAATCCGCCTCCACTATTTTTGAAAGAGGTCAGGATGGATCAGCAGTCGGACATGTCTTCGTTTTACATTGAAAAAGAACCGTTTTATCAGCCTGTTGGAGAGGAGGTCGCGCTTTTTAAAGCGGCTTATGATTCAAAACGTCCGCTTTTGCTCAAAGGCCCGACGGGCTGCGGCAAGAGCCGTTTTGTGGCCCACATGGCCTATCACTTGAAGCGGCCCTTGATTACCGTGGCCTGTCACGAAGATCTCACGGCCTCCGACTTAGTGGGACGTTATCTCCTGAAAGGGGACGAAACCCTGTGGTCGGACGGGCCGCTTGCACTCGCCGTGAAACAGGGTGCCATTTGTTATCTGGATGAAGTGGTTGAAGCCCGAAAAGACACCACGGTTGTGATTCATCCCTTAACCGATGATCGCCGGATTCTCCCCATCGAAAAAAAAGCCGAAGTCATTCCGGCGGCCGATGAATTCATGATTGTCATTTCCTATAATCCGGGTTATCAATCGCTACTAAAAGACCTCAAACAAAGCACGCGTCAGCGATTTATTGCCGTCGAGTTTAATTATCCTTCACGGGACCTTGAAATCGAGATCGTCGCCCACGAAGCGCAAATCGACCGCGACACGGCAGCACGTCTCGTTTCCATCGGCCAAAAAGTGCGCAATCTCAAAAATCACGGGCTTGAAGAAGGCATCAGCACGCGGCTTTTGATTTACGCGGGCCAATTAATCGGCAAAGGCATCCCCATTCACTTGGCCTGTCAGGCCACGATTGCCGATGCCTTGACCGACGATGCGGAGATGCGCCGCAGTCTCATTGAAATCATCCAGAGTTTTTTTGAATGAGTGTCCCCTCTCCATCCGAGACCCTGCAAAATCTATTCGCACCCCTCCTCGACGAAGACGAAATCGAAGCGTTAAAGGACGCCTTTTCGGCACTTGATACAGGGTATCAAGTGCCGGCCTTAAATATCGGTCTCATCCTTTCGGATTATTCCAAAAAGGCGGCCGTCGCCTATTTCCGTGTTTTACCCGAAGTGCTTCAGAGCATCACCCCGGATGAATTGGGTCCCTGGGTGGGCATGGGCATCAAAATCAGCAAAAAAACAGCGGCCGCCGGCATTCGTTTTTTTAAAGAAGCGCCCGGCGTATTTTCACAAATTTCGTCCGCAGGGCTGCGGGCGGATTTTATCACGCAGGGGCTGTCCATTGCGGACGAAGACATTAATTTAGCGGTTGAATACTACCGCAATGCCCCGATGCTCTTGTCTAACGGCAAAATCTCAGCCGAAGATTTTTTGCAATGGGTGAATACGGGACGGGCCCTGGGCCGTGCGGATTACACCCTCGCTATTGAGTATTTTCGCATCACGCCGAATCTCATACCGTATTTGCCGATGTCTTTGATGCCGAGATGGATTCAGGTGGCACGTAATTTGACCGATGAAAAACTACTGCAAACCTTGCTCTTTATGCGTCACAGTCCGGAAGTTTTTTCAGGGATCACAGATGCCGGTGAAAAGGAATTGTTATTGAACTTATGTTATGAGGTTTCCCTTCAGACCCCACTGCTTGCGGCGCAGCTTTTTACGGATGCTCCCGGCATCTTTCCACCTTTTCGCACGCTGCGTCTGGAAAAGGTGTTGCTCGAAAAAGCCACGACCCTGGCAAAATATGATGCGGCCCTGGCCGGCAGCCTTTTTCTGAACGGGCCGAATATTTTAAAAGTCATGGGAGATATTGCCCTCAAATTCCCGATCTGGGTGGATGAAGGCATTGCCTTGATCAAAAAAGGATCTTCCTCGGGCCAAGGGTTTTTTGAATTAAAAGGGCGATCCGGACGCGATGCCGTTACACGTTTGCGCGGCGGCGTTTCACTGGCTTCGATTTCAAAAACGCTCAAGCTCTTTGCAGAAGCCCTTTCCGGAAAACCGGTCTCGATTAAACCGACTTCAAAACTTGAAGAAGATCTTTCCGAAGCCTCAGAGGACAATTCGGAGGCGAGACCCGATACCCCGTTCACCGATGGTGAAAGCATCTATTTGCCGCCGCATATTTGCTATTTTCCAGACGATCACCTTAATTTTGAATGGTACAAAGTCGCGACGGCCTTTCAAGCGGGTTATTTGGAATACAATACCTTTTACCCGCAGATGAATGAAACGGCGGACTTGATTCAATCGCTTCAAGAAAAATACAAAAAACGCGGCGGTTTTTCGAGTTTAAGGTCCTTCTTTTCACTCTTCCCCGAACCGCATTTAGTCGAGCGGCTTTTCGAAATTGCCGAAGGTGCTCGCATTGAAGCCGCGCTGCGGGAAGAATATCCGGGGCTGCGAAAGGCCATGAATCGCATGCGTGTGCATGATTTGGATCACCGCCCTGCGCTTGCGGGCCTCAGTCCGCGTGGTGTCGTGCTGGAGTTGTTGCTGCAAATTTCCATGGCCGGCAAAACAAAAGAAGAAATTCCGAATCAACTGCAAGAAATCGTTTTTGATCTTTGTCAAATATTGGGCGCGGTGACTGAAGCAGGCGCAAGTGTCGCGACCTCAATGCAGGTGGCGACAAAGTGTTTTGACTATCTTTACGAAGGCGAAGAACATCCCGAAGACATGAGCGGCCCGATGGAGGCCTTTGAAGAAGAGGGTATCCGCACCGAAGGCAAGGGTGAAGATTCGGGGGAACTTCAAGCCTCCACGCGCGGCATGCTGGACCCTAAAAAGGTAGAAGAAACCGCAGAGATCAAACAACAATATACCGATGCGCTCATTGAAAAACTGAAAGCCGCAGGCCTGGATCTTTCGAGTGATGCGGCGTCGGCTGCGATTTCAAAATCGGTCGAGCAGGGGGAAGTCAAATTGCAAAGCTTGAAAGAAAGCGAGCCCTCCGATCAGGTCGAAGACGTGGCGGAGCGTCTGCAAGCCGAGCAGGGCGCCGGGGGACAGGGCGAAGGCCGCCGTTCTTATTATTATGATGAGTGGCATTGTGAAGAGGATGAATACTTGCCGCGCTGGTGCCGTGTGCGCGAATCGACGGTGGATGCGGGTGAAAATGATACGGTCGAAGCGATTTTAAGCGAATATCACGGCATGATTCATTCCATTACCTCAGCCTTTCAACTGCTTCGGCCCGAAGGCTTTAAACGCATTAAAGGCGCGCGAGACGGTGACGCACTGGATTTAGATGCACTCATGAATTCGCGTGTGGAGATGAAAGCAGGTATGCAGCCCTCGGATCGTATTTACATTTCTCATCAAAAAAAAGAACGCAGTGTGGCCGTGGCCTTTTTGCTGGATATGAGCGGATCGACGCAGCAGCTTCTTCCCAATCGCGATAAAAGCATTCTTCAGGTGGAAAAAGAGGCACTGATTTTAATGTCGCGAGCCGTGGATGCCATTGGGGATCAGTTTGCCCTTTACGGTTTTTCGGGACGCGGCAAAGACACCGTGGATTTTTCTATTTTGAAAGATTTTGACGAACCCTACCATCATCGTATTGACCAGCGCATCGGCGAAATTGAACCCGCCATTCAAAATCGAGACGGCGCGGCCATTCGACATGCCACTTCAAAACTGGCCGCGCAAGCGTGCAAAACACGCATCCTGGTCTTAATCAGCGACGGCAAACCTCTGGATGATCACTATCGCGGATCGTACGCCGTAGCCGATACAAAAATGGCCCTGCGTGAAGCCAAGCATCAAGGCATTCATCCCTATTGCATTACCGTAGATGCACAGGGTGAAGAATACTTAAAAGGCATGTACGGGGACGTGGCCTACATGGTCATTGACCAGGTCGAGACCTTGCCGGTGAGGCTGCCGCAGATTTATAAACGACTCACGACCTGAGAGTTTTTTGACCCGTAAGGGCCAATGGCTTCAAACACGTTTTTTGGAAACAGTCTGAATCGCATGCCCGACCCGGCAAATGCCTCTAATGCCGGCTTGTTCTCAATCGTCGCCCGAGAAGCATTGACAATGCTTCTTATTTAAGGCAATATCTAGACAGACTGGATTTATTTTAGAGAGGAGGGACATGATGCGTCATGCTTGGCAATTGCAGGAGGCAAAAAACAAGTTCAGCAGTCTGGTTGAACGCGCCCAACACGAAGGCCCGCAGCTTGTCACCAAACATGGGAAAGATGCGGTCATCGTCTTATCCGCCGAGGATTATCGGAAGCTGGTAAAACCGAAGCTGAGCTTATTTCAATTTATACAAAAATCGCCGCTCGGGGGTGAAAATCTAGACATTGAAAGAGATAAAAGGCCATCGAGAGATGTGGCAATATGAGATATCTTCTCGATACTTGTGTGATTTCAGAGCTCGCAAAGCGAGCCCCGAATAAAAAAGTCATTGCTTGGGTCACGCAGCATCACGAAGAAGATTTTTGTTTGTCCGCGCTCACCTTTGGAGAATTGCACAAAGGCATCTCAAAATTATCGCCTTCAAAAAGAAAAGAAAGTCTCCAGCAGTGGCTTGAGTCCGAGTTGAAAGAACGCTTTGAAAATAGAATCATTGACATTGATTTAAAGGTTGCGAAAGTATGGGGGGAAATACAAGGACAAGCGGCGCAAAAGGGGCGTCCTCTGCCCGCCATAGACAGCCTCATTGCTGCAACGGGTCTTGCCCACGACTTCATTGTTGTCACAAGCAATATTTCAGACATGAAAGAAAGCGGGGTCTCACTTTTCAACCCATGGGAATAAGTGGAACCCTTGAGGAAACGACTGCCGCAAATTTATAAACGACTTTCATCTAAGCTATATATTTATTCAATAATATCAGTATGTTAAAAATATTGACATTTCATAAATCACAACAAAATTTCCGGTCATTTCTGCTTAGTTCCCCTTGTTTTCTCGTCCCAAGATACCCCGCTAACGACTTAATGCTCGATTTTTTACCCCCCTTTAACAAAAGGGGGCCAGGGGGGATTTTGGTTTTAGCGAGGTGAAAAAAAATATAAAATTCGTCATTCCCGAATGTTTCATCGGGAATCCAAGTGATTTAAAATCAACAGCTTCTGGATTCACACATTTGCGGGAATGGCGGCGTAGACACAAAGGCGATTTTTTCTATATTCTGTTATCTTTCAAAAATTTCGACTAACGAGTCAAAATGAAAGATCTAAGGTATTTAAAATCAAAAAAGAAATTTCTTGAATTTTCTTATTTAGCATTACGTGACCAATTTCCCTCAATGGAGGATTTCGTTTCTTTCTTTAACTCAATTGAAAGTGATGAAAAGAAAAATCAATTTTTAGAAACGGCATCATTTTATTTGTTTCTTGTTAAGCAAGGAAACTGGTTGGTTGACATTCCAGGCTCGGATTCAAAAGTTACTTACCTCACAGAAACATATAAATACATAGGCTTATTCTCGCTCATTGAATCGTTACACAAAAATAATTTCATAGATTTTTACTCGTATTTGAAAAGAGGAAAATCAAAAGTTGAGTTTCCAATAAAAAATAAGGCAGAGCTAGAATCTTACTACCGAAAATACAAGGAAGAGTATGGGGCAATACAACAGTCAGTTTCTTTTTTCAAAACCCTAAACATGGAAAAACAAAACAGTTTAATCAAAAAAATACAGATCAAAGGCACCGAGCCAACTATTGAGAATTTCTCGAAGTATCTCTATGAATTACGCTCAAAGTTTGTTCATGAAGCAAAGCTAATCTTAAATATGTCACCTGCCACAACTATTGGGAAAAAGGGAAACAAAATTGTCACATGTAAAATGTCCATCAACGATCTAATGTCGTTTTTTGAAGAAGGGTTCGTGTTGCATTTTGAGGAAAAAAGCTGTTACCCCATAGAAATATAGAACAAAAATATAACAAAACGCTGCAAGGGACGAGCGGGCAGCGCGGTTTTTCGGAGTTCAGCCTTGCTGCCAAATTCACAGGTAAATTAAAGTTCAGTGGTGCAAATCCCGCTCGCCCCTGAGCTAGGTCGTTATCTTTCAATCATCCAAGGCAGGAGTACAAAATGAAAAAAATGAATTGCAAACAATTGGGCGGAGCATGTGACGAAGTCTTTCAGGCTGATTCCTTTGAAGAAATGGCTGAACTGAGTAAGAAACATGGAATGGAAATGTTTCAAAAACAGGATGAAGCACATCTAGAGGCAATGAATAAAATACAAGAACTCATGAAAACGCCGGGTGAAATGGAAAAATGGTTTGAGTCAAAACGCAAAGAATTTGAAGCCTTTCCTGATCGTTGAGGGTTTGATGGCATAAGGGGGAAGTTCTAAAGAAACAAAGGAGAAACGACAATGCAAGAAATTCCTTTAAAAGGATGGCTTTGGGAGATGTTTAAGGAATACGTGCGTAAAATTCGGCGCACGGCATCGACCGGTGCGCCGGAGCTTTCCGTGATGAAAGAAAAATATCAAGAGATTTTTCCCGATGCCTCGATCAAAATATTGGTGGAAGAAAAGGTCGGCATGATTGTCGTGTTCAACGAACTTGAGGAACGAACGACCGCCGAATTGACCGATTTACTCAGCACAGAGGCACTCATGGCCTACCTCGAAAAACACTATGGACGCGGCAAATACAAAATCAATCTCTATCACGGCCTGACTTTTGTGGCGACCCGTAACTTTAAAGTGCGGCACGAAGAGGAATCGGTTCCGGAGTTGTGGCGTGAGATTGTCGCCAAAAACAAAGCCAAAGAAGCCGCAGAGGCGGGCAGCCGGTGGGGATGAAAAAGAAACCTGTTGTGGCCATCGTCGGTCGTCCTAATGTGGGAAAATCGACTTTATTCAACAAACTCTTCGGAAAACGAAAAGCCATCGTGCAGGATGAACCCGGCATCACACGGGACCGCAATGAGGCCTTGTGCCAATATCGGGACCGTGAATATATCTTGGTCGATACGGGCGGCATGCTCTCCGAACCCGATGCTTCTTTTGCGGAAAGTGTGCAGATTCAATCCGAAAAAGCGATTGCGGAGGCCGATGTCGTGCTCTTGATGATGGACGGGCGAGAAGGTTTGACCCCGGTGGATGAAGCCGTTTGCGACATTGTGCGGCGATCCCAAAAGCCGGTTTATCACGTCATCAATAAAACCGAAGGCAAGGGCAATCTGCGCATCGATGAATTTTATAAATTGGGCGAAAACCTGCATTTGATTTCCAGCGAGCACAATCAAGGGCTTTCCGATTTGTTGGATGTGCTCTATCCGCACTTCGCCCCGATTGCCGATAAAGCGCCGCAAGAAGGGCCGACCGTTGTTTTATTGGGCCGTCCGAATGTCGGCAAATCCACGCTCATCAATGCCGTCTTAAAAGAAGAGCGTCTTCTAACGAGTGAGATCGCCGGAACGACGCGCGATACGATTGATACCTGGGTGAAACGGGACGGAAAAAACTTCTTATTTATCGATACGGCAGGCATCCGAAAACGCGGGAAAGTCGTGTGGGGCGTGGAGCAATATAGTGTCTCCCGCGCCAAAAGTGCGATCAAACGCGCCGAGATTGTCTTGCTTTTAGTGGATGGCGACGAAGGCGTGACCGAGCAGGATACCAAGCTTGCGAGCATGGTCTTTGAAGCCGGCCGGGCCTTGATTTTATTGGTGAATAAATCTGATTTAATGAATCAAAAAGAGGCCGGACGCGCCCGGATTGAGCAGCAGCTCCGATTTCGTTTTCCGCATGTGACGGATTTGCCCGTTCTGTATATTTCCGCATTGGAGCGAAAGGGCATAGCGCGCCTTTTCAAAAAAATCGACGCCGTCAACACGGGTTATCATTTCCGCGTCACCACGGGCGATCTCAATCGCTTTTTCGAAAAAATGCTCAAAACAAATCCCCCGCCCATGTACAAAGGCAAGGCATTGCATTTGTATTACATCACACAGGTTGCAACGCGCCCGCCCGCTTTTGTCATCTTTACGAATGCCCCAAAAGGCGTGCCCGCCAATTATCTGCGCTACATTCAAAACAAGCTGCGCAGTGCTTTTGGTTTTGAAGGGGCGCCGATTAAGATTAAGTTGCGCTTGCGGAAGTAAATCGCGGGGAATCGCCCGCATATTGGGGGAGGATCAAATCAATCTCTCCCCAAAAAATGGGAAAGCCCCAATCTTAAAAAAATAAATTGCATGCCGACCGCCTCTCTTTGAAGTGCACGGCGAACCGCCTCCGGATAGATTCGGCTTTGGTGACGGTATTTTTTTACCGCCGCTTCAATCTCCGTTTTTTTGAGCCGATCCGTTTTGTAATCCGCGATATAAAGCTGTCCCGCGGCCTCATAAATCAGATCAATTTCGCCACACATGACCTGTCCTTGCCAGGGCATGAGAAAAGGCACTTCGCGACCCACAATTTTGACTTTTGTGAGTGCTTCATACGCCGGAGAAAAAAAGAAAACCTTAAAAATAGCATCCATTTCTTCAAAAAGCGCTTCTTGGGTCATATCTTCACCCGGCACGCTTTGTTGATTTAAAAAAGAACATAATTTTTTACGGTAGTTTTTAAGATCACTTGAAAAATCCCATGTTTCCAAAAAACGATGGGAAAGCCGCCCCAGCAGTGCACTGATATCCCTTGAGTGAGGATGAACACGGGTTTTCTCTTTTGAGCCCTTTCTTGTTCTTAGTATTTCATCTGTCATTTTAAGTTCTGTCGGAGAACTAAAAACCGCTTTTTTGTGAAGCAGCGCATAAGTCTCAAATCGCTTTTCCCATTGGCTCGCCACAGCCCTAAAATCGGGTTGAGGCACTGCTGGACCTTCGATGACCGGCGCAACATCATCCAAGCCCGCTTCAGACAAAACAGTGAACGCAATTTGCCCCGCCCCCATCGAAATCATCCCGGAATTCGAATCATTCAAAAGGGACAAAACCTCTGCTTCAAGTGCTGTTTCAATATGAGATAAAAAACTTCCCGCCTGCGTTTTATCCATTGCTGCGGCAGAAATCATCAAATGTTCACGTGCGCGTGTCATGGCGACATAGAGCAGCCGTTTTGCTTCTTCAAGCTCCCGAAGCCGCTTTTTTTCCTTGAGAAAAACGGAATTCAGATTTCTGACTTCCCCCAGACGCAGCCCCGTAAGACCGCTTGACCAGTCGTGCATCAGGTCGGCCGCAGAAGCTTCTCTCGGATTCGGCCCGGACTGACATCCGGCCAGAATCACAAGCGGGAATTCAAGCCCTTTTGCCTTGTGAATGCTGAAGATCCTGACCGCATCAATGCCCGCTTCGGCCAGCGGGCTTTCCGCCGCATCCGTTTCAGCACTCACCGCCGTTTGCAAGGCGGCCACAACGGCCCGAAAAGTCATGTTCTCTTCTTTTGAAAGTGCGGCGGCTTCTTGTTCAATTTTTTCAAGATTGGCGAGGGCCTGCTCACCGTCGTTTGCAGCTGCGGCAAAGACACGCATCGCACTTCTATCAAAAATACAGGACACCGCCGCAGCCACCGGAAGCCGTCCCGCAACTTCATGCAGATCGGAAAACAAGTCGTACAGCTCAGCAATGCGGGTATCCGGAAATTCCGATTCAGTGCGATAATTCAAGACGCCGTTTTTTTCGAGGCAGTAAATCGCTTCGTCATCCAGTCCTCCCACGGGCGAGCGCAGCACTGCGGCAAGGGCAAGCTTATCATTTGCGTCGGCGACCGTTCGCAAAAGATTCACGGCATCAATGACCACTTGCTGTCGGTAAAAATGACACTCCCCTTCGACCCAATACGCAATACCCGCACGACGAAGCGGCTCCAAAATATACCGTACTCCCGTGAGTGTGCGCATTAAAATCGCCACATCCCCTTTTTTGACGGTCCGGGGTCTTCCGTCTTCCCCGATCATCACGGCTCTTTCCAAAACCTCCTGCGAAAGCCAGCGGGCGATGGCTTCACCCTCTCCTTGCCTCGCGGTTTCGGCCCTCCGTTTTTCTGTTGTATTTTGAAGCAAGCGAAGGGAAACCTGCCTGAATTTCAGATCGCGATCTTCTGCTTGAGTCTCAAAGATCGCTTTTTCAAATTGCGGCGGATAAATTGCGGTGTATTCGGGCTGAATCCCCGTTTTTTCAACCATCACCCGTTCAAAAACACCGTTGACCACATCCAGAATTTTTCCGTGGCTCCGGAAATTGGTCGTGAGTGTGCAATGAATCCCGCCTTGTTGATCAATCATTTTCAGTACGGCGTGATAGGCTTCGATATCCGCCCGCCGAAAACCGTAAATCGATTGTTTGGGATCACCCACCACAAAAAGCTTGCCCGGCGTCAAATGAACTGCCTGCCAATGTTTTGCGGCTTTCCCCGCTTCCTCCGCCAAAAAAATCAGGATCTCATATTGCACCGGGTCGGTATCCTGAAATTCATCAATTAAAACAGCCTGGTAACCTTGTTTTAATTCTTCACGGATCACCGCATGATCGCGCAACAGATCCCGTGCCTTCACTAAGAGTGCGTCGAACGAAACCCACGCCTCTTGTCGTGCTTTTTCATGAAAAAGCATGACAAAGGGCTTGAGCACCTCACATAGCACTTGGATAAATGCTTCATCAATCTGCAGGAGTTGCTTGGCGATTTTGATTAAATTTTTAGCCGTTTTGAACTCATCTTCTTCCCAGCCCCCGACGGCATTCCCCGGATTCCCCTTCAGCAAGAGATTCGCATCCGCTTCGGAAAGCCGACTTTGCTGCTTATCCTGCTGCGCCATTTCCTGAAAACAGGTCTTCGCCGCGGCAAGTAATTGTTCTATTTTTCGGCCTTTCGGATGGATCCGTAAAAGCGCGTCTGCCGTTTCTTCAAGCGACTTAAGCCACTTTACAATGGGAAGCGGGACTTCTTTTTTCGGCGGGGGGTCTAAAAATTTTGAAAAATGAAACGGTTCAAAAACAAGGCATTGCGCCAGTGCCTCAATTTCTTTGAGTAAGCATTGCTTAAGCACTCTTTGCCATAAGTCTTTGCGTGAACTATCGGCAGCAAGCTCTTCCTCAAGCCAGGCACGCCAAGAGGAGGCAAACAACTGCCGCGATAAATCACCGCCTTCATCAATACGAAATTGCGGATCGACTCCGGCTTCAATCGGGTACAGTCGTAAAAGACTTGCGGCAAAGTGATGAATCGTCCCGATTTCACTGCGCTCCAGATCTTCTATCGCCGCTGCCGCCCGGCGGTCGATATCCGGCTTGGAAAGACCGTAGCGCATCATGAGATCGACGGCCGTATCCGAAGTTCCTTGATCGGCAATCAATTTTTCCAGGGTTTCCCGCAATCGGCTTTTCATTTCATTGGCGGATTTATTTGTAAAGGTGAGGGCAACAATCGCCGTAACGGGCATTGCCTTCCTGCCGCGCATCAAAAGATGCAGCAAGCGATTGATGAGCAAGGTCGTTTTGCCCGTCCCCGCCCCGGCAGTCACGACGACGTTTTGATCGAAAGTTGTTGCTGCGCGGATACGATCCGCTTGATCTTGCGGACTGATATTCACGCCGGTTTCTCTTTCTTTTTTTTCCCCCTTGACTTGGGCGGCTTCAGTTTTTGAAGGGCTTGCTGCGCCTGCCATAAAGGATCGGCCTGCAAGCGTTTTATTGAAGGCGAATGATTTTTCCGGCAAAGCGCCCGGATCTCACAAAACGGGCAGTGATCGCCCGGCTTCATAAAAAACCGTCCGTTTTCAATGCCTTGAAGCAATGCGGATATGGTCCTTTTGAGCATGGCCCCGCATTCCCCCTGCCAACCGGATTCCGGGAATTCGTAAATAACGAGCGGGCCACCGGGCCAAAAAGGCGCAAGGTGATAAAAGACCAAGGCCGTTTGACCGCTTTCACGGCCTGCCCCGGCTTCGACAAAAATTTCGGCAAATCGTAAATAGACGGGCGCTTGCAAACGCTCACCTCTGAGTGCGGAAGTCAGTGGGTTTTTTTCAAGGGCACGCGGCGCCTTTCGAAAGGTTATTTTATAATCAACAACACGCACCCTGCCGTCTTCGGGATTAAAATCAATGCGGTCAATTTTGCCGCGAAATTCGGGCCATCCGGCCTCTAGTTTTTGACGACAATCCACTTCAAAAGCGGCGGGGCGATAGCCGGAACCGGACAACCGTTCTAGATCATTTTCAATCACTTCAGACAACATCACAAGAATCTTCGTTTTCAGCATTTCCCAATTCAAGGGATAAAGCACCGGATTTTCAGATATATAGGCTTCAAAAAAAGGTTCGCCGATTCGCTCAAGGTCTTGCGTCAAATCGAAGTTTCTCAAGGCCTGAGTAAAACCGTCTTCGGATTGCAATCCTTCATAAAATACCTTCAGTATTTCGTGGCACAGCGTGCCGATGTCGTTTATCTTGGGCAAAACCTCCTCTTCAGAATCTGCCTCGGCACTCAGTTTCAGCAAGTATTTCCCGTAATATTGAAAAGGACACTTGGCATAGGATTCAAGGCGCGTGGGAGAAATGCCGCCTTCGGCAAGACGCGCCCAATGTGCTTCTGCGGAGGAAATGAGGCCGTCGAATGACGACAAGGGTCCGTCGTTCTCAAGCTTTTCCAAAGCGGTTTTGCCGCGTAAATAACGGCTTTTTGAAAAAGGAAGTCGGTCTATTATCGGATTCAAATCCTGTCTTCTGAGAGAAAAGCAAATCGCCCACTCGGAAGGCAGCAGGTTTTCCATTTTGTCAAAAGGCGGGATCAAGTGCCGCGCCATGCGAGCACGGGGAATGAAAATTTCATCTTCTGCCTGAAAAACCCGCTTTAACTCGCCCAAATACCAGGAAGGCGCACTTTGCTTGCCCAGCATATCCCTACGGTGATAAAGGGCATAACATTTCTCTGTTGCACTTCCCGTTGCCAAAACAAAAAGCAGCTTTTCTTCATCATAGCCTGAAAGCTTTTCCCCCACTTTGCAACCCAATACCGTTTCCAGCACGCGGCGCGGGGGGTCTTTTAGAAAGGGATCTTCCCGAATCGCCCTTGGAAAACCGCCCTCATTCATGCCGAGCATAAAAAGCACACGAAAGGAAAGCCCGCGCGACTGCATGATATTCATGAGCGATGTCCCGGCAATGTTCTGTGTGGCGAAGGGAAGCGTCGCCCTTTTTAAGCCGCGTTGAAAGGCCGCGATGAAATCGTCCCGTGAGACTGCGTCGGCAATATTTTCGAGTGAAGCGAGGCGCGTCAGTATTTTTAAGATGCTGCCGGCAATGCGGTCCGTCTCAGGCCGCATCTCCGTTTCATCCGTTTTCAGCTCATCCGGCGGGGCAAGCCCCAAGTATTTTTCAAGCTGTTTCTGCCAGGATTCTGCGTAATCAGACCAGCGGCCTTCTGTCGGCAGGGCATTTAAATCCCGGTACAAACTTGAAAAAACGCTCCAAAGCAGCGCGGCCTGATCGGAGTGATCGCCCGGTTTTTCTTTATTGAAAGCTTCCAGTTTCCGCCATGTTTCCCATCCCTTTGTAATTTTGGCCTTTCGACTCAAAAAATCCCAATCTTCGGGTTTGGGCAACAAACGTGTTTCAAATCCTTCGCGGTGTTTAAAAAAGGGAGAGGTCATAAGATCAATACACGGCGCACGCGGAAAATCCTGCGCAAGCAGGGTCGTCATTAAAAAAACCGACTTTGCCAGCGGATAGTGCATCAGGGGCACTTCAGAGCTGCTTGCAATCGGAATGGCATGTTTTTGAAAAATATCCTGAATGGGACTGAGATAGGCCTCCGGGTCACGGGCGACGATGCCAATCTCATGAAAGGCCAGAGCTTTGTCGGAATTCAGTCGCATTATTTCCTTCGCGACCGTGAGTACTTCGTCGTGAAGGTCATAACAACTGATTATGGTGCAAGCGGTCTTTTTGTCCGAACTCGGAGAAGGCGCCGGCCTTGATTCCTCAAAAAATGCGGTATGCGGAAATAAGAGAGCGGGACTTGCATTTCGGGTCAAATCGATGACTTCGGATTTTTCACCGGCAAGTGCCGAAACATGGCGTTCAAAAAAGCGCGCTGAAAAATGCCAAGCGGGTGCCCCTGAAACAAGCGGGTAAAAAAGCGTCGCGGCATAATGACGCGAAACTTCATGCAACAGGTCGATCAAAACTTGTGTCAGATCATAAAATCCGTAATAATAAATCGCGCCAAAAGATTTTAAAAATGCCGAGTTTGAAACGGCAGCCGTCGCACGGCGTGAGATTTCCCCATAGTCAAAAATACGCTGCTTTTCACACGTTTTTTTAAGTTGCCGATAAAGCTTAAAAAGCCGCGGCAGTCTGCCGTGTATTGCTCTTCTCCCAAAATGCCCTTCTTTTAAAGCTTGAAGGGCAATCTCCGGATCCAACAAACCTTCTTTCAGATCGCGCAGGCTTTGCCAGAGCGCGCTCGTTCCGCCCTCGGAAGGATGCGGTTCTGAAAAATCACTGCCGGATCGCTGAAGCAGCAGGTGCAGCATTTCTTCAAAAAACAGATCATCATGCAAGCTCAAATCGGTGGCGGGAAATGCTTCTTCATAAAGCGTGTTGGAAAGTTGGTTAAAGTTGAACAGGGAGACATGAATCAGATTGAGTCCGTGTTTGAGCGTCAACAGCCGCATCAAATAACGCCGCAGTGCATCAGAGGGCACGACAATTAAAAGCGGCTTTAAAGGATCGGCCGATTTAAAACGCTGAACCGCTTCAACAAAAGCGTCTTCGAGCATCGGATGAAAGGGGCCTAAAAAAATCTGCACGGTTTGTTTGTGGGAAGTGTTGATGGATCAGCCTCTGAAAAACCCAAATGAAGTGCGGGCATGACTTTATTTCACATCCTTATGACGAGGGCGGATGACGATGATTCCGGAAAAAATACGGCGGGCGATGCGGCCAAAGGCCGAAAGGACGCCGGAAGAAGGGATCTGAATAAAAATACGGGTCGGGATAAAACGGATCAAAAAGATAAGGACAGCCGCGCCAAAAAGGGTTGCAGTAATAATAGGGCGGCGGATATGGCGCCCCGGCATATTCAGGGCGCACGGGCCACAAGTGTATATGGGATGCGGCCACGTAAGGATAGCGGTAATTCATTTCTCCGAGCTTCTTTTTCTCAGCCCGGATAATTTCGCCGACGATGGTGATTTCGCGTCCGGTTTTGTAGATCGCCGGATCTAAAAACTGGCCTTTGTATTCGACTAAAAAACGGCCGCGGCTTTCGTCCGTCTGCTCAGGCCGTTCTTTAAAACCCAGCGGTTTTTGAAGCACTTCGATGAGGGTGAATTCTTCAAGCGTTTGCGTTTCCACAATCACGCCCCCCCAAAGTACTTTTTTGCCGACAAAGGCTGCGGGATCAAGAATGACGGTTTCAAAACCCGCATCCGGGGACAGGCCGCGCATTACATCCTTTGGAATCGGCCCGGCACAGGCACCGAGGCCGGACCAAGATAAAATCACAAACAAAAAAAAGCGCGCGCGCCTTGACATCGGCATCGTTTTTTTCATCGGCTTTGGCATCGCACAAAATCCCATCAGAGTTTCCTAAAAACCAACATACATCTCAGCCCTTTGAGCTGTCAAATCTCCGTAAGCGAGCGGACATTTTTAGGGGCGGCGCCACCTTTCAATTTACCTGCTATAATTTTAGAGATCGTGTTTCCCTGCGATCTCATCCTTATATTGGGCAAGAGGTGGAAGTATGGGATTTTTTTCAAAAAACACACAAAAATCCCCTTTTTCCCTCGAAGCCTTGGAAGACTGCACAGAGAAAAAAGACGCTTACCTGCTGGCTTTGCTGACACTCTTGCAATACCTGAAGGCATTTTCATTTGATTTAAATGAAATTGATGCGGATCTATTCAAAGCCCGGCTCGACACCTTGGCCGCCTTGTTTGAAAATGAGTCAAACATCAAAAAACTTGAATACCGATTTGAGACGGACAAAAATGAAATCGCCGCTTTCATCGAACGGGAAAAAGAGTACTTTTCCAATAAAGACGCAGAGTTTAAAGACATCATCAAGGTCCTGTCTTCCGGCATCGCCATAGTCAATAGCGAAAACCAACGTTTTAATACCCTGATTCACGAAGAAACCCTCAAACTGGAACAAATCACACAACTCGACGACATCCGCAAAATCAAAGAAGAGTTGACCGAAAAGATCACAAACGTCAAAACCTTTATTCAGGAAAAACAGGCTCAGGATGCACAACACATCGAAAAATTGTCCAATAAAGTAGAAACCCTCAAAACCGCACTCCAAGAAACCGCAAATGCCGCATTGACGGACGGCCTCACAGGGGCCTTTAATCGACTGGCCTTCGATACGGAAATTGCAAACCGGGTCACGAAAAATAAGCGCGCTTTTTCCCTCATCATGTTCGATATCGACAATTTTAAGTTGATCAACGATGCCTACGGACATCAAATCGGTGATCGCGTGCTCGTCGCACTGGTACAAAAATGTAAAAGACTTATCCGGGAAGGGGATTTCCTGGCACGCTACGGCGGTGAAGAATTTATCATCATTTTCCCCGGCACCTCTCTCAAAGACACGCTCAAAAAAGCAAAGCAACTCTGCGCCACCATCGCCGATACCGAATACGCCGTGGACGAGAGCGAAGGCAGCAAACCGCTCTCTTTCACCATCAGCATCGGCGTCAGCACACGGCGGCGCAATGACAGCGTTACCTCCCTAATCGACCGCGCCGACAAGGCCCTCTACAAAGCCAAACATCTCGGTAAAAACCGGGTAGTCAGCGAAAAAGAGATCGACTGAATTCCCCTCCATCCACACGGCTTTCCCGACATTGACACTTTTCTCTTCTTGTCTGTAGAATGAAGCAATGAATCGTATCGGTATATTTTTTTTCGTCCTGCTCTTTCCCCTGATCGGCACCGGCTGCACAAAACACGGGCACAATCCGGTGCACGCCATGCCGGAAACGCTAGAAACCGCATCCGAATCGGACGCATCCGAACCCGCAAGCTCCGAATCCCCCTATCAAGACATCACAAGAATCAAACCGGGGCAAATTGTTCATCTCAAAACCGGGCAGAATCTCTCCGAATCCCAAGTCATCGACATGCTCGCCACCTCCCGCATCATTTACGCGGGGGAAGTACACGACAGCCTGGAAGACCACCGGGTGCAACTCAAAATCCTCAAAGGTTTAGTCGAACGACATCCCGGGAAAGTGGTCGTCGGCATGGAAATGTTCCGGCGCTCCTCTCAAGAGGTGCTGGATGAATGGATCAAAAATGACGGAGACGACAAGGCCTTTCTCAAACGCTGGTATGAAGACTGGAGCCATAACGATGCTTATTACCAAGAATTGCTGACCTTCATCAAAACACAAAAAATCCCCGTTATCGCCTTAAGACCCACTGCAGAAATGTCCTTCAAAATGCGGGACAAAGGCATTGCCGGATTGTCTGACAATGATCGAAAAAAGCTGCCTGAAATCGACGATAAAGACCCTTTTCACCGCGAAGCCGTAAACGCCATTTTTAAAGGCCACGGCCCCGGCGCATCCGAGCAATTTGAGTCCTTTTATCAGATGATGCTTTTTTGGGAAGAAACCATGTCCGAGTCCATCGCAAACTACCTCTCTTCTCCGGAAGGCCGGGATAAAAAGATGATGGTCATGGCGGGCGGCTTTCATGTCGGATATGGCTTCGGGCTGCCGCGCCGCACCTTCCGCCGTCTGCCCGTACCGTATCAGATTGTCATCCCTCATTCTCAAGATTTTCCGGATGAAATGAAGATGCTCAACGTCAAAGCCCCCAATCTGCCGCTGCCGCTGGCCGACTTTGTCTGGGGCGTGCCTTACCAGGCCCTCAAAGAAAAAAGAGTGCGCTTGGGCATCATGATGGAACAATTTCAGGCCGGTGTGCGCATCAGAGATGTCTTCCCCGACTCGCCCGCCGGAAAAGCAGGCATTATAAAAGGCGACATCATAGCAACCTTTGACGGCGTCACGATCAACGAACGCTTCGACCTCATCTACCAACTTCAAAAAAAGAAACCCGGCGACAAGGTCAAAATCAAAATCATTCGCAACGGCAAAAGCATCGAAACCGAGGCCCTGATGACCGCTTCGGGCCACCCTTAAATGAAACACACATCTCAAAATCCGGCCCCCCTGCTTGTCAAACACCTCGCCCGCCTTCCTCAAGGCAAGGCCCTTGATTTTGCCTGCGGTTATGGTCGCAATGCGTCTTTCCTCGCTTCAAAAGGCTATGCCGTCAAGGGCTTCGACCGAAACGAAGCCGCCGTGGCCTTTTGCAATGAAAAGGCACAAAAAGAAGCCCTGCCTTTCACAGCACACTACGCCGACCTTGAAAAAGAAACTCCTTTTACGGATAAGACTTTTGAGCTCGTGACCTGTTTTTATTATCTCGACCGAAACATTATCACAAGCTTAAAACAAGCCCTGAAAATCGGCGGCGTCATCGTTTATGAAACCTTTCTCATCGACCAGCACCGGCAATTCGGGAAACCCTCACGCCGCGCATTTTGTTGGGAACACAACGAATTACTGCGTACCTTCTCTGATTTTCGCGTGCTTTTTTATCGTGAAGGCATGATCGACGAAAAAGGCAATACCGTGCAAGTCCTGTCAGATGCAGGCGGCACCTGGGTTGCGCAACTCATCGCAGAGCGGATGAGTTGATCATCACATGGCAAAAATACTGATTGTCGGAATCGGAGGCTTTTTCGGCGCAATCTTACGATATTGGATCGGCGGATGGGCGCAAAATCTCTCCGGCAGTAGCAGCTTTCCCTACGGCACCCTCGCAGTCAACCTCATCGGCTGCCTTGCGATCGGCCTGCTTTCCCAATTGGCGGAAGCGTCGCAAATCATGACGCCGGAAACACGGCTCTTTCTTTTCATCGGGCTGCTTGGCGCATTCACCACCATCTGGAAGATAGGCGATTCAGGCGCTAATGACTCTATAAATCAGTGTTCTCCCAAAACCGATCCGGCCCCTACTGCGTCGCCTCTTCCATGATTTCCATCATGCGTTTGACGTATTCGTTTTTTGAAGTCAGTTCGTCGTCGATGAGCTGTGCGCTTTCAAACAGTTGCACGATGCACTTTTCCAGCATGGGGTCTTTGTCGTTTGCGATGTAGCGTTTTGAGAGATTGCGAATGACGGGATGATCGGCGTTCACTTCCAGGATGCGTTTGGATTTGGGCACATCCTGGCCCATCATTTTCATGAGCTGTTCCGTGTGTTTGTCCGCACCGTCGGCCGCCGCCACCAGGGTCACGGCGGAATCCACGAGACGTTTTGAAATCCTCACATCCGCCGTCTGCTCTTTGAGCGTTTCTTTGAAAAGATCAATCAAGGCTTTTGAAAGTTCATTTTTTTCAGCCGCTTCTGATTTTCCGTCTTCTTTTAAATCAATGTCGCCTTTGTCGATGGCTTTGATCTTTTTCCCGTCGTATTCCGGAATGGAAGGAATAATAAACGCATCCACCGGGTCGATTAAATACAGCACTTCGGCTTCATGCTTTTTAAAGTATTCCATATTGGGGTTGTTTTCGACTGAGGAACGACTTTCGCCCGTGATATAATAAATCTCTTTTTGGTCTTCTTTCATGCGTGAAACATAGTCTTTAAAAGAAGAAAACGTGCCTTCGGCTTGTGTTGAAGTTTCAAAACGCAAGAGGTCAATCACTTTGTCTTTATTGGTAAAATCGCTGTTGACGCCGTATTTGAAGAGCTTGCCGAAGGTTTTATAAAATGTGTTGTATTTTTCAGTGTCTTTCTTCGCCATTTTATCAAGCCACTGCAATACCTTGGTGGTAATGGTCGTTTTGATTTTTTGCATGACGGGCGAAGACTGCACCATTTCCCGCGAAACATTCAGCGGCAGATCGGCGGTATCCACCACACCGCGAATGAAGTGAAGATATTCCGGAAGCAATGCTTTGCAATCTTCCATAATCATGACTTTATTGGCATAAAGCTGTACGGTTTTATGTTCCTGTGTGCGCATCAAATCAAACGAATCTTTTTTCGGAATAAAAAGCAGGGCTTTGAAGGTCGATCCCATTCCCTCAAGCGACAGATGTAAATAATCCAGGGGATCTTCCCAGTCCCCCGCAACAAATTTATAAAATTCGTTGACTTCTTCGTCTTTTAAATCTTTTTTACTTTTTGTCCAAAGCGCCTCGATGGTATTGACTTTTTCTTCTCCGACAAAAATGGGGAAGGCGGCAAAGTTGGAATATTTTTTGATGGTTTCTTTGATCTTGTATTCTTTTGCAAATTCTTTAAAATCGTCTTTAAGTTTAAAAGAAATCTTCGTGCCGCGTGCTTTGCGGTCGATCTCCTCGATAGTGTAGCCGTCCTGTCCCGAAGACGTCCAACGCAGACCGACGGAATCTTTATCGGCATGGCGGGTTTCAATCGTGATTTTATCCGTCACCATGAAGGCCGAATAAAAACCCACACCGAATTGACCGATGAGTTCGCCCACTTTGTCTTTATCGGCCTTCACTTGTTCCAAAAACTTTAAGGTCCCGGAAGAGGCGATGCGGCCGATGTTTTCGATCAAATCCTCACGGGACATGCCGATGCCGGAATCTTCAATTTCAAAAGTCTGTGCCTTTTCATCGACTCGAATTTTAATCGTTAATTCTTTATGGCGTTCTAAGATCGATTCATCCGTGATTTCCAAATGACGCAGCTTGCTTGAGGCATCTGAGGCATTTGAAATCAATTCGCGCAAAAAGATCTCCGGGTGCGTGTAGAGCGAATGAACGATCAGATTCAAAAGCTGGTTCATTTCCGCTTTGTATTCAAATGTTTCTTTCGTACCGGTTTCCGAACTCATTAATATTTCTCCTTTATTTCTTAATTTTCATTAAGGCCTTTCAAAGTGGGCATAGCATAGTCGATCAGACGGGGCATTGACAAGAAATGCCAGCGTTCCGGCGACTTCTTTCCTAACTTAATACAGCAAGCGTGTGCTTTCAAGGGGTCTGCTCGAAAACACATCGGCTGACAGAGCGGTTTGAGCTTGGCAAAATGAAATAAGGCAATGTATGCTGAAGACACAAGCTTCGTTCCATTTATGGGGCCAAGCTTCGTAAGCGATTGAGACAAAACCCACTGAGAAACAATGCAAGCCCCTCTCTTGAAATACGGCATTTTCATCCTCATCATGGCCGCGCTCTTTGTTTACATTCGGCGTTTCTTTTTTAATTTAAACGAAGCCGCCAAAGACAAATATTACGACCTCTTTGTCTGTTTATCGCTCTCCGTGCCTTTTGTCGTGCCCGCCCTCATTTTCAAAGAATGGGCCGTCATTTTCCTTGCGCCGCAGTTCGGTTTTTTTTACATGCTCATCCATCGCGCCACCATTCCCAGCCACTGCAATCACTGTCTGAAAAAGTTTCATATCCTTTTCAATCGCGGATTGCTGCGCTGCCCGCATTGCCGGGAACGTGTCAAACTCAAAACGCCCGGATTCCTCCGGCGGCCCTAAGCCGGGCCTTTCGAGCATGAATCCCTTTAAGCCGACAATGCCGCTGCGCCGGGCGAAACATTTTTTCTCTGCGGCACTGCTCGCTTACCTCCTGCTCGTCGTTTTTGCAAATCAACACTACGCAGAAAAAACGGGCACTTTCTTAAAAAAGTCAATGACCATTTTAGAGAAACTTGAAACAAGAAACCCGACAGCAGACAAAAACCGCATCGCATCCGCAAAAACCCGTTTTTCTCCTAAAAAACCCAACTTCTTTTTTCCGCAAAACCTCTTTGCATTTTTCATGCGCCCAGAAAGCATTCACGCAGAAAGCACAACACACCTCATCAATATACTCATCGCCTTTAAAGCAGACCTGTCCAAACTGGATCTTTCCAGCTTGAATCTCAGCGGCAAGAAAACCAACCTCAGTTTTGCCAATCTGAACCAAGCCGATCTAAGCGCCGCAAACTTACACGAGACCAAGCTCACACACGCCGAACTCAAAAACACAATACTAAAAAATACAATATTGATCGGCGCACAACTCGACTTCGCAAATTTGAGCGAGGCCGACCTGAAAGAGGCAAAACTCCGCAATGCAATATTGTCAGACAGCAAACTCTTTAAGGCCGATCTGAGTTATGCCGATTTGCGGTCCGCCTTGCTGAAACGAGCTGATTTACGAGAAGTCAATTTTTTTTACGCAGACCTGCAAGGCGCCGATTTAAGAGAAGCCCGGCTCATGGGCGTCAGTTTGAGCGCCGCCGATTTCAGGAAAACAAATTTGCAGCAAGCCGACTTAAGCGGGGCCGTCCTCAGCGGCACACGCCTGGACGGCGCGGATTTAAGCGGCGCAAAACTCCAGGGTGCGGATTTGCGTTATGCGGATTTGAGTCAAACCATTGGTTTGAAAGCAGATCAATTAGCGGAAGTGCGGACGGATCACAATACAAAGCTGCCGTTTTAACCGATAAAACCGCTTTCAAGAAACGACTTTGTAAGTGATTGATTTTAAATGTGTTTCTTCGGGACAATTTCAGGCTGTTTTGGCCCGATTGCTTCGCTCACTTTGCGGTGCGTCAAAGAATGAACGGACATCTGAAAAATCATCGGTCTTTGGAGCATTGGGCAGGCTTTCTAAAAATGTTTTTCCGTAGGATTTTTGGGTGATGCGATGATCCAAAATGGCAATCAGGCCGCGGTCACGGCGGCTTCGGATCAAGCGCCCGATGCCCTGCCTGAGCGAAAGCAGGGCAAGCGGGATTTGATATGTTACAAAAGCGGCTTTCCCTTGTTGACTGAGGGCTTCAATGCGTGCGGCGGTCAAAGGATCACCCGGAGAAGCAAAAGGCAGTTTGTCGATAATCACACAAGAAAGGGCCTCACCCGAAACATCGACCCCTTGCCAAAAACTGCTTGTCCCCAAAAGCACGGAGGAACGGTCTTTTCGAAAGGCTTCGATCAAAACCTGCTTGGGCTGTGTGCCTTGTTTGAGCAAGCGATACGGCAACTGCAAAGAGATGTTTTGATAGACGGCTTCAAGGTTTCGCCAACTGGTAAAAAGCAGAAAGGCACGCCCTTTGCTTTTCATCAAAATACGAACGATTTCTTCTGAGATTGCGGAAGTAAAATGCGGTGAGACAGGCGGCGGCAAGTGCGAGGGCAGATAAAGTAAGGCCTGCTTTTCATATTCAAATGCAGTCGTAAGTTTCATTTCATCCGTGTCTTCGATGCCCAGCCTTGTTTTGACAAAATCAAAATGACCCTGCGTGGAAAGTGTCGCAGAAGTCAGGATGATCGGGCTCTCTCCCCGAAAAAGTTTTTCACGTAAAATACCGGAAACGTCCAGGGGCGAGGTGTGTAAAAATACGCTGTTTCCCCGGTGTTCGGCCCAATACACCAAGTCGCGCTCCGCTTTATTGCCCTCCAAAAAAACAGAAAGATCCTGCTCAAGCGGCATGATGCGTTCGGCGATGTGTTTGATATCGTCGCTTTTGAAAGGCAATTTTTCAATCAGCCGTTCCAATTGTTTGAAAGATTGAAGCAACTCCGCTCCCGCCGCCAAAACGTCCGCATGAAAGTCACGCGCCCTTAATCGATAGCGTTCACTTTCTTTGCGAAAATATTTAAAAAACAGTGCCGCATAACGCGGCAAGATGCGGCACTGTTCAAAACAGGCCGAATCGACATCCTTCCCGTATCGCAAGGCACGCTCGGCATCCCGCACAAAATCGTCAATGCGATGATTGCTGAACGAAACACCGAAAAACTGTGTGGCGACTTCTTCCAAAAGATGGGCCTCGTCAAAAACCAGGGCGCCGTAACGCGGCAGAATCTCGCCGTAACCGTTGTTTTTAAGAGAAAGATCTGAAAAAAAGAGATGATGATTCACCACAACAACATCGGCTGCCGCGGCCTCCTGTTTCAGTCGAGTGAGATAACAACGGCTGTATTCCGGGCATTGACCACCAAGACAGGCATCGCCTTTGATCGAGACCTCCTGCCAAACGGGTGAATACTCCGAAAGGCCGGCGATTTCGGCACGGTCGCCGCTTTGAGTCGTCATCGCCCATTCCTGAACCAAAGCAAGATCGGAGGACACGCCCATACCCGACAAGGTCGTTTGCTGAAGCGATTCATAAAAACGATGCAGACACAAATAGTTCGCCTTGCCTTTCATCATACAGGCATGAAAGGGACGCGGCAGCGTCTTGGCCAACAAAGAGAGATCTTTGAAAAAAAGCTGATCCTGAAGCGTCTTGGTTCCGGTTGAAACAATGAGTTTTTTCCCGCTTAAAATCGCAGGAAGTAAGTAGGCCCAGGTCTTTCCGGTACCGGTGGCCGCTTCCACTAAGAGGGTGCGATTTTCACGCAAGGCTTCATCGACGGCCTGCGCCATTTTCAACTGCGCGGGACGGTATTCGTAATGCGGAAGCTGCTTTGAAAAAGCCCCGTCCGGCATCAAGTACTTTTGACAATTTTCTGCGGGTCCGTTACCTTTTATGGTGACTCCTGACGGTTTTCAGCCTGTATTCATGAGGGAAAATGGCGGGACAGCAAATCAAAGGAAAGGGCATTATTGCCGTTGTGAATGATATCGCGGACGGCTTTTTCTGCCTCAATGCGATGGTGCTCAAAAAATATGACCTCGAAACCTACAAGGCCCTCCATCACGGACTCAAAAAAACCCAAAAAGCGATGCGATCCGAACCTTTTCCATCACATGACACACTCAAAATCCGAAAACGAAATATCCGCTTGCAACGTCTGCACACGGCGATCATGATCTTGGAGCATTCCGCAAAATTAAAGCGCATGTCCATGTTTTAAGGATGTTCCGGATCAGTCCGGTTTGAATTTTTGCCTTGAAAAAACGATTCATGACTGGATCAAAGCTTCCTTGAAACACAGAGGGCATGGGTCTCATTCCGTCGTGATAAACGAATCCAGGTGATCCGTTTTTTTGATTCGGGCCGCCACCTGCTCTGCGGCGCTCCGGCTTTTAAAACTGCCTACACGCACGCGGTATACATCATTCGGCATCACCAAAACAAAGGAATCATAGCCGCTGTGCCTGAGTTGATCATCCAATTTATCCGCACCCTCACGCCCTTTAAATGCCCCGACTTGAATGGTAAAAACCTCAGCCGCTTTCTTAACTTTAGCGGCTTTCTTCGGTTTCGGAGCAGCTTTAGGCGGTGCGGGTTTTGGAATTTCAGCCTTCACCAAGGCCATCTCTTCCGATTCGGACGGCGGCCGCTCACTTTCCGTATCCGACAAAGGATCAAAAAAAGAAAGCTCTTCTTTGGTAATGGGCACGATGTTTTCGTCTGTTGCCTCAGGCTTAGCTTCGGTTTCTTCTCCCGCGATCAGGATTTCCCCGCCATTGAGTTCTTCTTCAATGACGCTCTCTTCAAATATTTTTTCCGAAGCGGAAGACGACATCTCGGAAGACGGGGTTTGAATGTCGATGCCTTGCTCCTCAACGGTCTCCTCATCCCCCTTAAAAAAAATAAACAGGGCCAGAAAAATGACGACGCTCAGCCCCGCAATGAGCATCTTGTTTGGTTTTTTGGGCGACAAAAGCGCATCATCATCTTTTTCGATTTCTCTCAATGCGGCATCGGAGCCTTGCTCTTCCGGGAGCCCGTCGTCATCAAGGTCTTTATCCAAGTCTTCATTTTCCGGCATTTTGAATCCCTCCTCGGCAATCAATGCCTACAGCTTGTCCTGTATTCATAAAAAATATAATGTCCTTGACAGTATACCAAAAATTCAGCCGCTTAAGACAATCCCGCATACCTTAAAAAGGTAAGGCAAAGGGCGTTCTATAAAATCAACATGGCGTCGCCGTAGCTGTAAAAACGGTATTGACGGCGGACGGCTTCGGCATAAACATGCTTCACGGCATCGAGCCCGGCAAAGGCCGCAATCATGACAAGCAAGGTGGATTTTGGCAAATGGAAATTGGTAA
>JALUVJ010000177.1 GCA_027020665.1 Nitrospira sp. | reverse complement strand
GATCCTGTATCAAAAAAAGCGTGCCGAAGGCAGTGATTTCGGTGTGGACATGCCGCTCTATCAAAGCCCCGCTTTCTCCAAAAAAACAAGCAATCCCGGATCGTCTTTGAAGGTAAAAAACGGCCGTCACAAGGCCGTTGAAGAAGAAAACGGGCGACTGCTTCAATTTATTCGGCAGAATAAAAAAAAGTGCAAAACCATGAAGGACTCGGCATCCCTTCCCATACAAGATTTTGAAGAAGAGACGACCTCGCTTGAAGAAGGTCATATCTTTCATGAGGCGATGCAATACTATTTTGAAAAACGCGATGAAATGGCCATTGACCGGTTTTTGCGCATTGTGGACATGCATCCCGAAAATAAATATGCTTCCTGGATGCTTTCTCATATTGCGTCGAATCGCGGTGATTTTGATGAGGCCGTCGCCTGGTCGGAACGCTGTATCAAAATAGACGCTCTCTTTAAGGAGCCCTATTACACGCTCGCGACGATTTATATGGCCAAAGGGCACTTGAATCTTGCCATGGCCCAGATCAAAAAGGCGCTTTACATTGATCCGGATTTTATTTTAGGCCACTTTGTGATGGGCAGTCTTTACCGTTTGATGCAGGTTCCGGCGGAGGCCGAAAAATGTTTTCAGCGCATGCAAGGTTTCATTTCGAGCAAGGCGACGGATGAAGTCATTTTTGAAACCGAATTTCTGGCGGTCGGTATGTTAAGTCAATTTTTGGAACACGGAGGCGGGCAGCCGTGATCCTTCTCACTTTTTTTTTAAACGGCGTGCAATACGCCTTGGATGTTGAATATGTGGAAGAAGTCATTCCTTTGCCTGCGATTACCTCTGTGGCAAAATTGCCGCCTTTTTTTCGCGGGATGATCAATCTCAGAGGCACTGCGGTGCCCGTCATGGATTTGCGCTTGCGTCTGGGCCTGCCGGCCGCGGCCGATGCGCTTGAGACGGATATTGTTGTGATGAAAGTCGCGGAAAAAAAGACCGGGCTGATTGTGGACAAGGTCTTGAATGTGATCGAAATTCAGGATGCGCAATGCCTGCCGCCGCCTGAATTTCATGATGAGATCGACTTGGCCTACATTGCAGGTGTTGTGCAAATCGGCGCGGATTTTGTTTCTTTGATCCGCTTGGATGCCCTTTTGGCCCCGGCTCAAACGGCAGCCGGCCTCCAGCCGGGTGAGGTTTAAGCCGATGCACAAACAAAACAGCGAATCGGCAGAAGATGTGATTTGGGAAAATTTTAGAAAAAGGGCCGAAGAACTGCAAGCCCGTTCCCGGTCGATGCGTAGGGTGTCGGCAGACGAAAAAACACGCATTTTTCAAGATCGTGCACATGCCCTCCGTCAAGAGAAAGACAAGCCGGTTGGCGATCAGGATGTATTGTATTTGATTTCTTTTTATGTGGGGGGGGAATTTTTCGGCATCGAAGTGAAATATCTTCAAGAGGTCTATGAGACGGCGCAGGTCACGGAAATTCCCTGCACGCCGGATGTTTTGACAGGGGTGATGAACTATCGCGGGGCGGTCTTAACGATGATTGATTTAAGCATCCTCCTGGATTTGAGACGCGACACGTACAGAAAAGAAGCTGCCGGCCCTTCAAAAGATGTCAAAGGCCAAAACATGAGTCCCGAAAAGGTTTTGATTGTCGCGCACGCGGGGATAAAAGCGGGTTTGCGTATTGAAAAGCTGGATGACTTGCTTACATTGCCCAGGAATGTTGTTCAAGCCGTTTCATCCTTTTTTCGGGATAAAAATCAGATCGTGAAACGGGAGGCCAAACGCGGCAATAGGCCGCTGCTTATTATCGATCCGGAAGCTTTGCTGAACGACGAGCGACTGATTGTAAATGAAGATGTGTCGTAACGATGGAAAACTGAAGGTCCACGGAGGGAAAAATGAAAGCCATGTCTTCTTATTCGAAAAACACCATGCAGCGGAAGTTGATGCTGATCATTGTATTGACATTGGCAATCGGCTTGGGCTGTGTCTCATTTCTTTCGATCAAAAATGATATCGACAATATTAAAAACGCTGAAAAAAATCACATGGACTTGTTGTCGAATGTCATTGTGGAAGGCATCAAAAATGCGATGGTCACGGGAAATGCCCCGATCGTGATTAATTGGCTGGACAGCATCAAAAAATCAAACGGACTTTTGGAGCTCAAGGATTATCGCCGGGACGGTTTGGCGGCTTTCAAGAACAATGACACGAGAAAAGAAGTGAACGAATGGCTGGGCGGAAAACGCTTTACCTTACGCATTTCGCCCGAGATCCCGACGCCCTTTGATCCGACGCGCATGGAGGCTTTTAATCAAGCAGTCAATACTTCCGAGGCGGTTTCCTACGATGAGGAAATTGACGGCGAACCCGCCTTTACGCGGCTCGTCCCCATTTTAAAAGATGATCGCTGTATTTTGTGTCATGGGTACGATGATCACCCCGTGCGCAGTATTTTACAAATCTCCGTTTCCAAAATCGCGACGATTGAAGCCATTAACCGCGACATTGTCCGGGCGGTTATTTCATCCCTTCTTGTGATTCTTGTCATTGGTTTTATTATGAGCCTGCTGATTAACCGGGAGGTCATTCATCCCATTACCGAGGCTGTTTCGCGTATTTCGAAGGCGGCGCACAGCCAGGATCAAATCACCTCGCAACAGGCCTCTTCCGTTCAGGAAATTACCGCCACCGTCGAAGAATTGAACGCCTCATCGAAGCAGGTCAATACAAAGGCGGAGTCGCTTGCGGCGCAATCCCAAAAAGCCCTTTTTGTTGCGCACGAGGGTCAAAAAGCGATTGATGAAAGCATTTCGGAAATGAATAAGATTAAAAAAAAGGTCGCCGATATTGCCGAAGATGTTTTGACCTTGAGTGAAAATACCAACCAAATCGGTGCGATTATTAATGTTGTCGGCGACATTGCAAACAAAACGGACATGCTGGCGGTGAATGCGGCGATTGAAGCGGCGAAGGCGGCGGAGCACGGCAAGGGTTTTGCCGTCGTGGCCTCCGAGGTCCGTTCCTTGGCCGACCAGAGTAAAAAGGCGGCGGAAAAAATAGAAACCCTGATTCAGGAAATACAAAACTCGGTTAATTCAACGGTCATGACCACCGAAGAGGGCGGCAAAAAAGTCGACATCGGTGTAACACATATTTTACAAGCCGGGTCAACGATTAATACCGCCATCGAAACCATCAGCAGCACGGCCGATGCGGCCAATGAGATTGCCATTGCCTCCCGGCAGGAATCATTGGCCAACGATCAGGTTGCCGAGGCCATGGGGCAAATCAATCGCGGCATGCAAGCTTCTTCTGCGGCCACAAAAGAATCCTTGAGTTCCATCCGGGCACTTCAAAAACGCATTGACCGAAAAATTCAGGAAACTAAAAAGCTTTCCGATCAGCAACAATAAATGCCGGGTGTGATGATGGATCTCAATCAGGCGGATTTTCAGCGGATTTTCGAGGTCTTCAAGGTGGAGTGTGATGAGCATATTCAGGCACTCAATCGCGGCCTCGTTGCGCTGGAGGAAAATCCGGATCAAGCCGACTTGATTGAGAAGATCTTCCGGGAGGCGCACAGTCTGAAAGGTGCGGCCCGGATGCTCCATTTTTCCGCGATTGAGCGCATCGCCCACGCGATGGAAACCATGCTGGGCCGGGTCAAAAACCGGGACATGCCGTTGACAACGGCAATGAATAATCTGATTTTAAAAGGATTGGATGCGATTGAGACGATTCTGCACACAATCGCCGACGGGGGATCGGAGGACGCCGTTGATTTATCCGATCTTTTTGAGCAGCTTGAGCAGGTTTCAAATACGGATCCAATTCACGAATCGAAGAGTTCAAAACCGAAAAAATCTCAAAAAAAAACCGCTTCCGCACTGAAAGAGGATTTAAAGCTTTTTTCAGAAGAAACGCGGGCCGCGCACCGCAACTTCGCTGCGGCTTTGCAAAACCTCCGAAAAGACCCGGGGGCGCTTAAATCTTTCAAATCCGCCCATGAAAATGCCTACGCCTTGAAGGGCAGTGCGCGCATGGTTAAACATGCCTTGATGGGGGATTTGTCCGCGTCGATTGAAGATCTGTTTCATGCGCTCCTTGCTGAAAAGGCCAGCATTTCGGAGGAAATTTTAGGTCATTTGGAGCGGGCTGCTTATTGCATCGAGACCTTTATTGCACAAGTGGTCACAAAAAATGCGGTGGAAAAACCGGCTGAATTTGATACGCTTCGCGCTGCGATTGATGCGGCGACGTCATATTTTCTTTCGTCAAAATCCGAAAACGAAGTCCTTAAAAAACAAAAAAAAGTCCCGGAACAATCCTCCCTTTCACTTAAAAAAGAAAATGCCGCTTCCGCTTCGATTAAAGGGCCTGCTAAAAAAATAAAAAAACCGTCCCTTAAAACAATGACAAACACGGTCCGGGTCAGCTCTGAAAAATTGGATAACTTGATGGGGCAGGCAGGTGAACTCCTGGTTTTGAAACTCAAAGCGCGGCAACGTTTAAGTGATACTCAGGCGATTATTAACGACTACAACAGCCTGAATCGTGAAATTAAAAATAAAATGCTCTCTTTTGCAAAAGCGGAGCGACATGAAAACGGGGTCGGCGAAGAAAAAAAGCACATAACAAATTCTTTTTCATCTATCGGTAGACACTGTAGCGGTCTTTCGGATCGTCTCGAATTTTTGCAGAAATGCCTATTTGATGATTTTAGACAGTTTTCAACCATTATCGAAAGACTTCAGGAGGATGTCAGAAAAACGCGCCTTTTTCCTTTTCAAACGGTCTTGGATATTTTTCCGCGCATGGTGCGTGATTTGTCCGCATCCGTGAAAAAGAAGGTCAAACTCACAACCTCGGGCGGAAACATCGAATTGGATAAATATATTCTTGAAGAAATCAAAGACCCTTTGATGCATATTATTCGGAATTGCATCGACCACGGGATCGAAAATTCGCAGGAGCGTGCGGAATCAAAAAAACCCGTGACGGGACAAATCCAAATCGATGTGTTTCAGAAGGGGAATAGTGCGGTCATTGAAGTGAAGGACGACGGAAAAGGCATTGACCTTGCCCGGATCAAAGCCTCAGTGATCAAAAAGGGCATTTATAGCGAAACCGAGATGAAGCGCATGAAAGACAAACAAATTCTCAATTTTATTTTTCATCCCGGTTTTTCAACGCGTGCCATGATTACCGATATCTCGGGGCGGGGGGTCGGTATGGATGTGGTGAAATCCAATATCGAAAAATTGAACGGCACGATCGATATAGAGACGATTCCCGGTAAGGGCACCGCTTTTGTGATGACGATTCCGCTCACCCTCAGCACGACGCAATCTTTAAAAATCATGATATCGGGCCGACCTTTTTTTCTTCCGGTGAACATGGTGGAGCGCATCATTAAAGTGTTTGAGCATGATCTGCCCGTGGTTGAAGGATATCCCGCAGTGCATTATTCAGGATCCTACATTCCTTATGTGCGGATGAGTGAGATTCTTGAAATACCGGCGCTGGCGTCCGAACCGGACTCGGATTGTGAAAAACCGGTGGCGATTTTGAAAATAGGGAAAACCCTTGCGGCATTTGCGATGGATGATTTTCTGGGGGAAGAAGAGATTTTGATGAAAGGTTTGGGAAATTATATGAAACGGGTGCGTCATATTTCGGGTGTGACGATGATGCGGGACGGCACGGTTGCCCCGGTTTTAAATGTAACGGATATGATGAATACCGTGCTGATTCGAGGCATTTCTCCCTCAAAAATCCAAGTCGAAAAAGCTGAGGCAAGGTCCGAAAAATGTGTTCTGGTCGTGGATGATTCTGTCATGACACGCACCCTGGCAAAAAATATTCTGGAATCTTACGGCTTTTGTGTATTGACGGCGGCCGATGGCGAAGATGCGCTTTTAAAACTTCGGGAGGAGACGGTAGATCTTATTGTGAGTGACATTCAGATGCCGAAGATGGATGGTTTGGCGTTCACCCGTCTTGTCAAAGAGGATGAAGAAACGAAGCATATTCCCGTCGTGCTTGTGACCGCTTTGGAATCGGAGCAAGATAAAAAACAAGGGATTGAAGTGGGTGCGGATGCTTATATTATGAAAAGTGCGTTTGATCAATCTAACCTGGTCAGCACGATCAAAAGCTTGTTGTAGCGGGAAACAATCCGTCTTACCTGCCTAAGGCGCAGCATGAACCGCTGCTGTTTAAAGGCAAGGGCTTTCTTCAAACAGATGTTCGGGGTTATGCATTTGAATAAGGGGAGGTGCCCGCGCCCTGAGGGCACGCCGCAAGGCGGGCCGTTTCCCCCGTGCCGGCCAACATCCTGCCGGCCAACATCCTGCCGGATGGTCCGGTCTCTGCTTATTTGCTAAAAAAACACTTGACACCGTACCCTAGTACGGTATTTATACTTGAGCAATGAAACCTTTCACCATCGGCCGCTTGGCCAAAACCTGCGGCGTGAATGTCGAAACCGTCCGCTATTATCACCGGCGGGGGCTGCTGCCCGCGCCGCCCAAAAGCGCATCCGGTTATCGGCATTATTCCGAAGCGGATGTCGAACGAATCTGCTTCATCAAGGGGGCACAAAAGGTCGGCTTTACCCTCAAAGAAATCGGAGAGCTGCTTGCGCTACGGATGGATTCCGTGACCTCTGCGGTGGAGATGAAACAACGGACGGTACAGAAAATAGC
>JALUVJ010000176.1 GCA_027020665.1 Nitrospira sp. | reverse complement strand
AAAAAGGGCATCAGGTGCGCAACAATTTTATCAAAAGACCGCTTTCGATCCAGCAAATAGTTTTCATGATAACCGTAACTATTGCCCTTGCCGTCGCTGTTGTTTTTATAAATGGAGAGGGCCACCGTACCCCGCTTGAGCGAGCGTGTCATTTCGAGCGCATCTTCGATGAGACGGTCCCCCGCTTTTTCATAAACGAGCAAATCCAGGGCGTTCGTACATTCCGGGGTCGAGTACTCAGGGTGAGCGCCGTCCACATAAAGTCGGCCGCCATTGGGCAGGAGTTTGTTTAAGAGGCGGTTGTATTCCGGGCCGGGCCGCTCCCGCTCGCCGTCGGCTTCGTAACCGCGGGCGTCGAGCAGGGGGTTCTCATTTTCGTAGTTCCAAAGCACGGATGCCGCAGGCAGGGAAGGGTAGCTGTTGACTAAAAAGATGGAATTTGAAACGGGGTCGGGCGCTTCCGGGGACTGGGCGACAATGCCGTATTCCGTCTCTGTTCCGAGGATTTTCTTCACTGCTCTCAGGCCTCCCCCCTGATGCATGCAGATCATCCGGCGCGTTTAGGGTCCTTTGATCAAGTCATGCATTTTTCCAGAACTCATCAAAGCTTCCTTAGAGATAATGACCCGTTGCAACGGTTTCGATTTCGCGCGTTTCTGCGGCATTGCCCGCCATCGTGCGAATATGGACGATTTTTTCACTGCTGCGACCTGCGATCTTCGCCCAGTCATCCGGGTTCGTGGTATTCGGAAGATCTTCGTTTTCTTTAAATTCCTGTTGAATCGCCAAGATAAGGTCTTCGCTTTTCAAGCCTTTGACGCCGTTCTCCAGAAAACGTTTAATCGCATGTTTTTTTGCCCGCGAGACAATCCCTTCAATCATCGCCCCACTCGAAAAATCTTTGAAAAAGAAGGTCTCTTTTTCCCCGTTGGCATAGGTAACTTCTAAAAACTTGTTTTCTTCCCGCACGGAATACATCTCGGTAACGGCATCCTGCATGAGAGACTCAACCACTTTTTCAGGGTTTTCTCCCCCTTTTTTCATTTCATCCGGGTGAAAGGGCAGATCCGCCGTTAAATATTTACGGAAAATAGACATGGCCCCTTCTTTGTCCGGTCTTTCAATTTTAATCTTGATATCCAGGCGCCCGGCACGCAAAATGGCCGGATCAAGCAAATCCTGACGATTGGTCGCACCGATGACAATGACATTGCGAAGACGTTCGACCCCGTCAATTTCCGCTAAAAACTGCGGAACGATTGTCGCTTCCATGTCGGAAGATACGCCCGTCCCCCGCGTTCGAAACAGCGCATCCATTTCGTCAAAAAAGACAATGACCGGATGGCCCGCATCCGCACGTTCCTTGGCCTTTTTAAAGACCTCGCGAATCTGTCGTTCACTCTCGCCAACGTATTTATTAAGTAACTCAGGCCCTTTCACGTGCAGGAAAAAAGAGCGCAGGTCTTTTCCGGATTTTTTTTTGCCCAGTTTCTCAGAAATCGAAGCGGCAACGGCCTTTGCAATTAAGGTTTTTCCGCAACCGGGCGGGCCGTAAAGCAGGACCCCCTTGGGCGGAAGCAAGTGGTGCTCTGAAAAAAGCTCCGCATGCAAAAAGGGCAACTCAACCGCATCCCGCACCTGCTCGATCTGAGATTCCAGGCCGCCGATGTTGTCATAGGTCACGTCGGGAATTTCCTCCAACACAACCTCTTCGACCTCGGATTTGGGTAATTTTTCAAGCACATAACCCGAGTGTGCATCCAAAAGCAGATGATCCCCGACGGAAATATGCTCACCCACCAAGGGCGACGCCAATTCCACCACAAGCTCTTCTTCACCCCGAAGCGTGACCACCAGACGGTGTGCGTCAAGCACGTCCTTAACACGAACGACTTCGCCGCGCGGCTCGAAACCACAGACTTCGATGGCGTTAAGGGCCTCGTTGAGCACGAGCTGCTGGCCGATCTTAAGATCCTTCCCTGAAATATCAGGGTGCAGATTCACTTTCATCTTCCGGCCCGAAACATAAACATTCACGCTTTCGTCTTCGTTCATACCCGAAAAAATCGCATACGTCGCAGGGGGGGTGGTAAGTTTTTCGACCTCTTGTTTTAAGGCCTCAATCCGGTTTTTGGCCTCCATTAAGGCCGCAGTCAGTTTTTCGTTCTGCTTAAACGCCTGATCAAGCTGCGCACTCGACTGACGCAAAACGCTCAACTCCTGCTCCATGGAAGCAATCTGAATTAACAATTTTTCGCGTTCCAATTCGGTTTCACCCTGGTTTGTCTCCGACCCTTCTCCCCCGAATTGGCCGGAAAGTTTCTTCATGGTTTTTCGGAAAGAATTTGACTTTTCTTGCTTTTTCCTTGAATCCGCCATGATAAAACCCCTGTATTTTTATGTAAGATCCCACACAGTGCTTTTACATGATTTAAGTTTAACACCCTTCCAAAAAGGGGTCAACTCAGCGTATACAGTCTTCAAATACCAAAGGCTTCACTTTAATTTCCCTTAAAAATCATAAGGATACATATTATAACAGGGCCTCACATCCCCTTTTTTTGAAAAGAAAAGCGTCCGGGACGAACAGCTGTCCGTCCTGAAATTACTAAAAAGAAGAGAGGTCATCCGACGAAGAAACAGGAGGACGCGGGCCTTCCATTTCCACTTGGCTGATCATGATAAAAAAGGCGACGATTAAGCCCATAAGCAACAGCACCAACGTGGGATTGTCTTTCAAAAAATGTTTTTGCACTCCACCGCAGGCCGGACAGGTATTGACTTCCGGTTTGATTAAATCCTGCTTACACCAACGGCAAGGATATTTTGGGGCATCGCTTTCCGAGGATGACGCATTCGGAGAAAGACTTGTTCTGCAATGTTTGCAAAATACGGCTTCGCTTTTGACCATTTCGGCACAAGCCGGGCATTTTTTATAGCCCATGCCTTCCAACTGGCGGTCTTCATAGGCCTTGTCTCCGATCACTGCAATATGAATAATCGCTAAAAAGAAAAAAAAGAACCCGTAGATCGCCCAAGGGAAAAAGGCCCGGTTTTTTTGCTCGGCAATGACGCCGACCACCCCGCCGAGCAGCATGCCGATGATCAAAGGAAGTATCATGATTTTTGTTGCTCCAATTTATAAAAACGCAAACGCTTTGTATGATGGCAGGAAGAAAAACGGGAGTTGAAGGCTAATTCAGATCAATGCGAAGGCTCAAAACTCAAACGCCGCTTTTTCCACGAAAAGCCCTCTGCATCTCGCGCTCCGCAGATTTTTTCGCTGCGGTTTCCCGCTTGTCATACAGATGCTTGCCTTTGGCAAGGCCCAATTCGACCTTTGCCCAGCCCCGTTTAAAATAGATTTTCAGGGGCACCAGCGTCAGACCTTTCTCACGGACTTTCCCCGACAAACGCCAGATCTCCTTTTTGCGCATAAGCAGCTTTCGCCGCCGTGTGGGCTCGTGATTGGCCAGATTGCCGTGGCTGTAGGGACTGATGTGGCAATTATAAAGATAAAGCTGCCCCTGATCAATACGCGCAAAACTGTCTTTTAAATTGATGCGCCCCTCACGCAAGGATTTGACTTCCGTGCCCAAAAGAGACACCCCCGCTTCCATTTTCTCCAAAATGAAGAAGTCATGAAAGGCCTTGCGGTTACTCGCAACAAGCCGATCGCCCTCGATTTTTTCAGCCACGGATATACCTTATCAGGAATTGACTCTTTGAGAAGCGCTAATATACCATGCCCCGCATGATGAAAAAACCTGTCGGCATCACGTCTATCCTGAAGTCCGTGGGTCAGGGGCTCGGCCTTGAAAAAGAGTTGGTGCTATATCAGCTCAAACGTCATTGGCCGGAAATCGTGGGCCAAACCCTCGCCAAACATACGGTCCCGGAGAAGCTCAGATTTAAAATCCTCACGCTCCGCGTTGACGGCCCCACATGGATGCATGAATTGAGTTTCTTAAAAAACGACATGATCCGAAAGATCAATGCCCGCCTCGGAAAAAACCTTGTGCAAAGCCTGCATCTGAAAATCGGCCCGCCCGCTCCCCAAGCGGCACATCAAAAAACACATGCCCCATCCCCCGACAAGCCGCTTTCCCCGCGCTTGACCGAAATCCTTCAGGAAGCACTTTCGTCTGTGAAAGATGCGCCTTTAAAAAATGCGATTCAAAAAGCCGTAGAACGCCATTTACGAAAAAAAGAAGGGGCTTAAATGCAGAGGTTCCCTAGGACGCTTGACGGATCAGCGCATTCAGCGACTCCATCTTCTGCCGAATCATCGCGGGGTTCGGATAGCTTTCTTTCAATTCCTTGTAAAGATTTAACGCTTCGTCCGGCTGCTCTTCCATTTCAAGGCAATTCGCGGCCCTGAACTTGGCAAAATCGCTGTTTTCATCCTCCGGATAGGTCGTATAAAGCATCTTGTATACGGGAACCGCTGCTTCACAGGCCCCCGTCACAAAATACGTGCCCGCCTTGCGGTAGAGGGCCGAAGGTGCCCACCTGCTCGTGGGCGCACTTTCCACAATCAGATCCCATTCCACTCGGGCCTGATCCATGTCCCCCATCTCATAATATAATTCCCCGATTTTATAACGACTGGCGAGGATCTGTTCTTTATCTTGACTGATCGCCACAATGCTTTCATAGGTTGAAATCGCATCCGTCGGGCGCTTGAGTCGTTTTTCATAGACCTCCGCCAGATGAAGGCGGGCGGAAAGACTGTGCTCGGACACACCTCGTGCTTTCTCCAATTGAATCACTTTTTTCAACGCCGCGACACCCACTTCGGCATCATCCAGGTAAAGCAGGAAAGTGAGTCCTTTCCAATAATACGCCTCCGGGATGAGACTGCTTTTCGGGTAGGATTCAATCAGCTTTTCGTAATCGCGAATCGCCCCCAGGTAATCGTCATGCTGCCATTTTACCTCGGCAACCGACATCAGACGTTTTGACATCCACTCTTCCCGGGAGCCCAACACCCAAATGACGATAAACACCGCACTGGCAACCAGCGCACTCCAAGACAGCAGCTTCAAAAAAAACAGGGCACCGCGCCGCCGCCCGCCCGCCTTCAAATCCGTGTTCATTTAACCCGTCGTTTCCGTTTCTTCTTCAGGCGCTTCCCGATCACCCTTGTCCACCAGGCGCGCGACCCGCACCACACGGTCGCCTTCGGCCATGTCGATCAGACGCACCCCTTGTGTGTTTCGGCCGATCACGCGAATGCCCTCAACTTTTTGCCGGACAATCTTTCCGTTCGCCGTAATAATCATGACTTCATCTTCATCCTCGACCTGAAAAGCATCCACGACGCTGCCGTTGCGGCGGCTCGTTTGGATTGTGATAATGCCCTGGCCGCCGCGGCCCTGTCTGCGATATTCCGAAAGCTCCGTGCGTTTGCCGTAACCGTGTTCCGTCGCCGTCAAAAGGGAGGTCCGCTGATCCGGGCCGATGGTCTCCATGCTGATCAATTCATCACCGTTGCGCAGCCGGATGCCCATGACACCGGCCGCAACCCGCCCCACCGGCCGCACATCCTGCTCCGAAAAACGGATCGAAAGGCCGTGTTTTGTTCCTAATAAGATATCATGGTTTCCTGAAGTCAGCCGGACGGAGATCAAACGATCGCCTTCATTCAGGTTAATCGCACGAATCCCGCCCGCGCGCGGATTGCCGTAGGCCTTCAGTGTCGTCTTTTTGACCAAGCCTTTTTGTGTCGCCATGACCGCGAAACGGCCTTCGTCAAATTGATCCACGGACAAAATCGCCGAAATCGTTTCGCCCTGCGGAATCTGAAGCAGGTTCACAATCGCCTTGCCCTTCGTCGCCCGGCCGCCTTCGGGGATTTGATGCACCTTGAGCCAATGGACTTGTCCGGTGTCCGTGAAAAAAAGCAGGTAATTATGGGTCGATGCAATAAAAAGATGGCTCACAAAATCTGCTTCTTTCAGTCCCGTGCCGATCTTGCCTTTGCCGCCGCGCCGCTGAGAGCGGTAGAGTGTCACCGCATTGCGTTTAATGTATCCGGTGTTTGAAACGGTGATCACCATTTCCTCTTCGGCAATCAGATCTTCAATGCTGATTTCGCCGGTATCGGGAATTATTTCCGTTCTGCGATCATCCGCGTACTTGCTTTTAATCTCTTTCAACTCGCTTTCAATCACCTCTGAAATGAGCGCATCACTTTCAAGCAAGGCCTTTAATGCGGCAATTTTCTCGCGCAAGGTTTCCAATTCGCTAATCAATTTTTCACGTTCAAGCGCCGTCAAGCGCTGTAGGCGCATGTCCAAAATGGCTTGGGCCTGTTTTTCGCTCAGCCCGTATTCCGCCATTAAACCGTTTCGCGCCACCTCCGGAGAGGCCGCCGCACGAATGAGGGCAATCACTTCATCCAAGTGATCCAGCGCGATTTTCAAGCCTTCCAAAATATGCGCGCGCGCCTCGGCTTGCCGGAGTTCAAAACGGGTGCGGCGAATGACCACTTCCCGTCGAAAATCCAGAAAATGCTCCAAAATTTCTTTTAGATTCATGACTTTCGGCTGATTGTTCACCAGCGCGAGCATGATGATACCGAAGGAATTTTGCATCTGGGTTTGTTTGTAAAGATTATTCAGCACGACGGAGCCCATCTCGCCGCGTTTGAGTTCAATCACGATCCGCATGCCGTCGCGATCCGATTCGTCCCGCAGCTCGGAGATGCCCTCTAGTTTTTTATCCC
>JALUVJ010000175.1 GCA_027020665.1 Nitrospira sp. | reverse complement strand
GGATCGCTATAGAGCAGGTCGATTTCCGTCCCGGAGAGGTTGGTGAATTTTTTTTTGCGTTCCGACCGTTTCTTGCGCATAAAAAATATCCGCCTTTATTGGAGTAAGTCGCGCGCAATCACCAAACGTTGAATTTCCGACGTGCCTTCGTAAAGCGTCGTCACCCGCGCATCACGATAATAACGCTCCACGGGAAACTCTTTCATGTAGCCGTATCCCCCAAAAACCTGAATCGCTTTGTAGGCCGCGCGATTACACATTTCAGAAGCATAAAGTTTGGCCTTTGAAGCAGCAACCGAGGCAGACTCACCCGACTGGCGCAAAGATGCCGCACGAAAGGTAAGCAGCCGCGCCGCATCCAACTCCGTCTTCATATCGGCCAACATCCATTGAATCGCCTGAAAATTGGAAATCGTTTGGCCGAATTGCGACCGCGATTTTGAATAGTCGATCGAAGCTTCAAGACAAGCCTGCGCAATACCGAGCGACTGCGCCGCAATCCCGATGCGGCCGCCGTCGAGCGTGGCGAGGGCCATTTTAAAACCCGCGTTTTTTTCACCCAAGAGGTTTTCCTTCGGCACACGGCAATCCTGAAAAACCAATTCGGCCGTATCCGAACCCTGTAATCCCAGTTTTTTCTCCACTTTTTCAACGATAAAACCGGAGGTTCCCGTTTCGACAATAAAAGCAGAAATCCCTTTTTTGCCTAAAGACGGATCGGTCACTGCATACACAATCGCAATATCCGCATGACTGCCGTTCGTGATAAAACGCTTCGTGCCGTTTAGAATAAATTCATCACCCGCTTCGGCCGCGCGTGTCGCCATCGCCCCCGGATCGGAGCCCGCTTCAGGCTCGGTAAGCGCGTAACAGCCCAATTGTTTGCCCCGGGCCAGCGGCTTGAGGTATTTTTCTTTTTGTCTGTCATTGCCGAATCGGTGGATGGGGTCGCAAACGAGTGAATTATTGACTGTCATAATCACCCCCAGAGAGGCCCAGGCCTTTGAAACTTCTTCCATCGCCAGCACGTAAGTCACAAGATCCATCCCGGAGCCCCCGGCTTCCATCGGAATAAAAGCGCCCATCAATCCCATTTCGCCGAGTTTTTGAACAAGGGCTTCCGGGTATTCACCGGCATGATCCATCTCGGATGCCGTCGGCACGACTTCTTTTTCACAAAAAGAGCGGACGGTTTGCACAACCAAAACCTGTTCTTCGGATAACGCCAGATCCATGGCAAGCTATTTCACTTCACGCGGCAGGTCATAGCGGTAAAACCCCTTGCCCGTCTTTCTGCCCAGCATATCGGCTTCAACATATTTTCGAAGCAAGGGCGCGGGCCGATACTTACTTTCACCAAATTCACTGTGCATGATTTCCATCACGTCCAGGCACACATCCAATCCGATCATATCGGCCAATTCAAAAGGCCCCATCGGATGCCCGCCGCCCAGCTTCATGGCTTGATCAATATCTTCCGGCGTGCCGATGCCTTCACTCAGCGCAAAAACGGCTTCGTTGATCATCGGCATCAAAATGCGGTTGACAATAAAACCCGGATAGTCCTTTGAAACGATCATGGTTTTGCCGAGTTTCTTGATAAATTGTTGAATGCGGTCACAGGTTTCGTCAGAAGTGTGCCAGCCGCGCACAACCTCCACCAATTCCATCACCGGTGCCGGATTCATAAAGTGGAGACCGATAAACTGCTCAGGACGATCCGTACAAGCTGCAAGACGTGTAATCGGAAGGGACGAGGTGTTGCTCGCAAATATTGTAGATCCCGGACAAATTTCCTCCAAGCTTTCAAAGACTTCCAGCTTCATTTCTTCTTTTTCCGGAACCGCTTCGATCACTAAATGGCAATAACCCAGATCTTCAAATTTGGAGGTTGTTTTAATATTTTTAAGTGTTTTTTCACGGACCCACTCCGTTAGCTTTCCTTTTTTAACCGCCCGATTTAAACCGCGCGTAATCTGCTCTTGGGCGTCCTGAAGCGCATGAGGGTCCAAATCATAAAGCACCACATGAAAACCGCCCGTCGCCACGGCTTGGGCAATGCCCTGCCCCATTTGTCCCGCGCCGACCACGCCGACAATATTAAATTCCATTCAATCTCCCACTATTAGTTGTCCCGTTCAACCAAGAGCGCAACGGCTTCTCCCCCGCCAATGCAAAGAGAAGCAATCCCGCGTTTGCGTTGCTGATCTTCCAGGAGATGGAGCAGTGTTGTCAAGATCCGGCTGCCGCTCGCGCCGATGGGGTGTCCCAGGGCGATGGCGCCGCCGCGCGGGTTGACCTTTGCAGAATCAAGCTGCAAGTCCTTCATCACGGCGATAGATGAAGCGGCAAAGGCTTCATTGATTTCAAAAAAATCAATTTCGGACAGCCTTAAATTTGTTTTTTTCAATACGCTGCGAATCGCAGCAACGGGCGCGGTCGTAAAGCGGGCCGGGGCGGTGGCGGTACCGGCATAACCCGCAATACGAGCCAGTATCGGACTCCCCCGTTTTTTGGCCGCCTTCTCAGACATAAGCACCAAAGCCGAAGCCCCGTCACTGAGCGGCGAAGCGTTGCCCGCCGTGACACGGCCTTCAGGGATAAAAGCGGGTTTGAGGCGGCGCAGCGCATCGAAATTCACACGCGTTAGTTCTTCATCTTCCAAAAAATCATGTACGCCTTTACGGTTTTTTACAGAAAGCGGAAGAATCTCCCGAATAAAGTTCCCTTTTTGTTGAGCATCCCGTGCACGGGTGTAGCTCTCAATGGCATATTCATCCACTTCGGCGCGTGATAACTTATAGGCGGTGACACATTGCTCGGCGGCTTCGCCCATGTGAAAATCATTGTAGACATCCCAAAGGCCGTCGTGAATCAGGCTGTCGATGAGTTTTCCGTCGCCTAAACGGTATCCCGTTCTGGCACGGTCGAGCAGGTAAGGCGCGTGACTCATGCTTTCCATGCCCCCGGCCACGACTATTTCGGCATCCCCCAAGGCAATGGCCTGCGCCGCCATCATGACGGTTTTCAGACCGGAACCGCAGACTTTATTCAAGGTGGTGCAGGGCACACGATCAGGAAGTCCCGCACCAAGGGCAGCTTGCCGCGCGGGCGCCTGCCCCAGTCCGGCAGAAAGCACGTTGCCCATGAGTACTTCATCGACTGCGGCCTCCGGGATAAACGCACGTCGCACGGCCTCGCGAATGACTGCGCTGCCCAATTCCGTCGCCGACAAGGGAATCAAGGCCCCCTGAAACCGTGCAATGGCCGTACGCACCGCACTGGCAATGATCACTTTCCGCATCGTTTTGAGCACCTAAAATAAGGAGTGAGATTTTTTTAATTATAACACAGAAGAGCAGGATGAACGGTGCATCTGATACCCGGAAACAACGGGATAAAAAAGGGATTTAAAGAAGCGTATCGTGCTGAGGCAATCGATTACGAACCCGTTCCGGGACTTCAATCGCAGACAGATCCCGGCTAATAAAATCACCTTGAAAAAAGCGGCAACCCATGTCTTTGAGGCTTTGAAGCTCTGCCTTGCTTTCGATGCCTTCTGCGATAATTTTAAAGTCCATCGCGTGTGCAATCGCAATAATCGTTTGCACAATAACACCGTTATGCGGATTCTCATAAACATCGTGCACATACTTATAATTGATCTTGATCGTATCAAGCGGGAGCATTTTCAAAGCACTGAGCGAAGAACGGCCACTGCCGAAATCATCAATGGCAAAGCGAATGCCGCACGATTTGAGGGCTTTCATTTTTTGGACGGCTTCTTCAAACCGGTTAAAAACCATGCCTTCCGTCAACTCAAAAATGAGTAAGGCGGGGTCCACACCTGTATCATGAAGAATGCGTTCGACCTGGGCCACAAAATCGGATTGTAAAAACAGCGGTGTGCAGATATTCAAAGAAAGCCGATGAAAAGGCAGGCCTTCAGCCGCCCAGGATTTTGCCTGAACGCAGGCCTCTCGCAACTTCCAAAGCCCGATCGGGAGAATCGATTGATTGTTTTCGTTTCCCGCTATTTTGTCACAAAGCATGACCCGGCTTTTTTCCGAATGCTTCCAGCACAACAACACTTCCAAGCCGATCATGTTGTAGCGGTCATCAATCTGCGGAACATAACGTAAAGAAAGCGCCCCGCGCTTCAAAGCCCCCATCAAATCACGCTCTAACAGGACACGCGCGGAAACGGAGGCCTGCCGATCGGGATCATAAAATTGGATTTTTTGGTGGGATTCCTTTGCGCGATACATCGCAATATCCGCCTGTTCCAAAATTGCTTTATAATGGAGATGATTTTCGGGAAACATGGCGATACCGATACTCGCGCCCAAGGTCAATCGATGTTCTTGCACCTGATAAGAAAAATTAAGCGCCATCTCAATTTTTTCAGCCACCGTCTGCGCAAAACCCGTCGCGACCTTCATCTCATCACCCAATTCAGGCAAGAGCACGAGAAATTCGTCCCCACCGTAACGCGCGGCGGTATCTTCCTCGCGCAGAATTTTCGTCAATCGATCCGCAACTTTAATCAAGAGCATATCCCCGACGGCATGGCCTAAAGAATCATTGATCGGTTTAAAATGATCCAAGTCAATATAAAGCAAGGCCCCGTATTTTCGACGGCGGGATGCCGTCGCAAGTTTTTTCTCCAAACGCCTTTCGATCGCACGACGGTTCGGCAAACCGGTTAAGGGATCATAGAAGGCCAATTTTTGAACCTCGGCTTCGTCCTCCTTCAGCTTTGAAATATCACGGTACATGGCGGCATAAGAATAGGTTTCTCCCGCATCATCCGGAATTTTCGAGATGGCAAGCAACTGGGGACGGATTTTGCCTTGTTTATCCCGGTTCCAAATTTCACCCTGCCAATGCCCTTGTGATTTCAAATTTCGCCACATCACCGCGTAAAAAACCCGGTCATGCCGTCCGGAATTAAGAATTGCCGTCGTTTTTCCGATAATTTCTTCCGGCAAATAACCCATGATCTGTGTAAATGCGGGGTTGATGGATTGAATCACACCGTCTTTATTGGTGACCAAGATTCCGTCCATTGAAAATTCAATAATTTTTTCGGCCAAAGCCAGGTCCTTCCGAGAGCTTTGAAGATCTTTGGAGCGACGGGCCAGTACCGACTTTAAACCTTCAAAATAGATTTCCTGCATACATTTCAAAACACCCGAAAAATTAACAACTCCGATCAATTGACCGCTCTGATCTGTCACACCCAAATGACGGAAACCGTTTTTAATCATGGTGTTTCTTGCATTAAAAATGCTTTCATCCTTGTCCACCGTCATCATGGAGGGCGTCGCGATTTCTCCGACGGGAGAGGTATCCATTTTACTCGCAAGCGCACGGATCAAATCGCGCTGACTTAAGATCCCGACCGAAGCAGAAACCGCATTCGAGGCAAACAAAACAACAATCGCATCCGTATCTGCTTCGCGCATGCGATAAGCGGCCTCGGACAAAGCAGCGTCCCGACGAATCGTCGGCGCAGGTTTCACGATTTCACCCACGCGGCGCATATGAAGAAAGTGACTGAGGTCGTGATTAAGCACAACATCGGTTTGGTTAATAATGCCCAAACGGGTACCGTCATCAGCGACCACAAGGTAATTCCGTAGTTTATCCTTGTTAAACGCAAGCGTCACATCATCCAGTGTCATGCTTCCGGGGACGGTCTTGACGGGAAAGCTCATGACACTTGAAATGGGAATCATGGACGCGTTACAGGTCGAAAAATCAAAATTCAACACATCACGTTCCGTCCAAATTCCCACGGCCTGATCATTTTCAAGCACCAAAATCGCGCTGCTGCCGTGCTCGGACATGCGCTGAGTGACATTGCGCAGGTTGTCGGAAGGGGCACACTCAAGAATATAAGGCTGAACAACATCTTGTACGAGGATTTTTGGGTTCATCTAAACCTCAAGAAAAGAGGCGTATTGCTTGAAAGAGCATCTATCGCAGGTAAAACAACGCCAATTATTAATAATTTACAAATATAATTTATATAATCAAATATATACTAAAACAATTACCAATATTATTAATAACATCATACGCCTTTAAAAATTCAGAGTAAACACAAAGACCCAAAACAGGCACGCCTCAAGGGGTAAAATACTTGCTTGCGGATCCCCTTCACATGTCGCAGACTGAGGTTGGCCCGAAACGCGCTGAGAACGGATATATCCAAATAACAAGCCGCCTTATTTTTTGAGATTGAATTTAAACCTGATTTTTGCTATTGTTCGTTGCTTCACAGCGGGATACCTTTAAGACCATGAGGTAATTTTCTCGTTTACCAAATAGCCGATGACCGCCCTGCGAAGCACGACGAAACGCAGTAGGAGTTACCACAGTCGTCTTTGGCTAAATTCCACAAACGCATGTTTCACAAAATTGAATACGGCGCCCTAAGCCCCTTTCGCGCTTAAAAAAGTAATGTATTGATGAAATCGGACAAACAATATTCATATATTATGAATTTGTCAACACAAAAATACAGTTTATGTCACGTTTAAATAACATTATTAATCGCGTCAAAGAAGTCAGCGGACTTCGAACAGATGCGGATGTCGCGAAATGCCTCGGCCTCAAGCCCAATACGCTTTCAGAACGCAAAGCCAGAAACTCCGTGCCCTACGAAGAAATTTTCAAGTTCTGTATTGAAAATGAGATCTATTTCGATTGGATTTTAACGGGCATCGGGCCAAGGTTGAAAATAAGGGATTTGGCGCAAGAACCGCGAACACCCTATGAAACATCCTCGGATTCAGGACCTTATGATGAAAAAGTGGGGGAACTCAAACGGGCCATCGAAACCACAAAAACCATCTCCGAGCACTACGATCTCCCGTTAAACGACAACATCCTCTCTCTCATCGTCGACATGGTTTATATCCACGGACTTAAAGATGAAGCCATCCGTGACTTATTTCGGCTCTTATCCTCGATAAAAGCCTTTTGGTCGGATCCTTGTCCTCCGGAAAAAAAGACATAAACAAGCGGCTCACGCCGTGTCCGGCTAAAATCGCCGCAGCTGAATGCGCGGAACCTTGAATTTCAGGAAATACGTCTTATTTGCATTTTAGTATCGTGTTACAGCCGAAGTAAGGCGGCACGGGCAGAAACCTACGACGCGTATCCAAGGAGGTCATCATGAAATGCAAACGCTGCCAAGGATTGTGTGTTGCAGAAGCGATTGAGGAAAACGGGCGTTATATTAACGCCGCCCGATGCATCAGTTGTGGAAGCATTGTGTTTCAAACATTGTTCGAACCCCCGAAACACACGAAAAAAATCCGACACAATAAATTGTCAACCGGTAAAAAGCATGCCGCCCCCGTTTACCACAAAAACAACCGCATCAAAAAAATCTGCGCATAACTCCGGCAAAACAATCTCTCAAACATAAGGATTGGACCATCATTGATGCGTTTGGTCCATTGCCGTTTTATCAAAAGCCACGACATGAGTGATCTGCAATTGAAGATCAACTTGCAAATCATTGGGGTAAACCGCCACAGAGTGCTGGCTGCTGTGAATAATCTGTCCCGAAGAAAGACGCACCCGGTAGTGATTTTCCGACCCCCTGAATTGCCGGCCGAGCACCGTAGCCGGCCCTTTCGGGTCCGGCCTTAGATCAATGTCATCAGGCCGGATCATCACCATCACTTCCGCCCCCTCTGTAAAAGGGGTTGTATTTTCCAAGCACCCGATTTCCGTCATGATTTTACCGCCCGCGACCAGGCCTGCGATGAAATCGGCCTTTCCGACAAACTCAGCAACAAAAGGGGTCAAGGGCGTGTGATAAATCCCTTCAGGCGTATCTAATTGTTCGAGGCGGCCCTCGTTTAAGAGCGCCACTTTATCGGCCATGCTAAAGGCTTCTTCGTGATCGTGCGTTACGAGCACAGCCGTGCTGCCCGTCTTTCGCAGGATCGCCGAAACATCCTCACGCATGCGCACACACATGTCGGGATCAAGCGAACTGAAGGGTTCGTCCAAAAGCACAACCGCCGGATCAGGGGCCAAGGCCCGCGCCAAGGCCACACGTTGCTGCTGTCCGCCGGAAAGTTCATGCGGATAACGCCTACGATAATCGGACAACCCGACCATGTCGAGAATATCGGAGACCTTCTTCCTTTGAGCGGCGCGCGCCATCCCCCGCAAGCCGAAAGCAATATTCTCAGCCACGTTCAAATGCGGAAAAAGCGCATAATCCTGAAAGACCATGCCCACGCCCCTTTTCTCCGGAGGCAGCGCAACGCCCTGTTCACTGACAATATTTCCCTTTAAAAGGATCGTGCCTTCATCGGGTGCCTCAAAACCCGCGATGAGGCGCAGCACCGTTGTTTTTCCGCTGCCGCTCGGACCCAACAGCGCCAGGACCTCCCCCTTCTCCACCTTCAGGGAAATATCAAAAACCGCAGGCGTTTTGCTTTGTGCGTAGCGTTTGGAAACTCGGATCAATTCGATCGTCGTCATCTAAAACCCTTTTTCGCGGTCGCGCGTCAGCAAAAAAACGGGAATCAATCCCGCCAAAACAATCGCCACCGCAGGCAAGGCCGCCCGCTCCCATTCCCCCTCCGAGGTCATTTCATAAATACGGATGGCCAAAGTATCCCAGCCAAAGGGACGGGTCATGAGCGTAATGGGCATCTCCTTCATCACATCCACAAAAACAAGCACCAGCGCCGTCAACACGCCCCCCCGCATCATCGGCAAATGCACACGCCGCAGCATCTCGAAGCCGCTGCAACCGAGATTGCGTGCCGATTCATCAATATGCCGGGAAATACGTTTCATCACACTTTGAACCGGGTGATAGGCAACGGCCAGAAAACGCACCAAGTAGGCCAGTAGCATGGCCGCGACCGTGCCTTTTAAGATAAAAGGACGATTGAGATAAGCCGTCATCTGTCCGTCCAGCCAGGCAAAAGGAATAAACACCCCCACCGCCAGCACCGAACCCGGCAATGCATAGCCCAAGGTAGCCACCCGGACAAAAGCCCGGATCGTCGGTCCCGGATTTAAGCGCCGGGCGTAGACCAAGACCAAGACGGCCGCTACGGTAATGAGCGCCGCCGATCCGCCCAGAGAAAGGGAATGGCCCAGATATGCAAAATAACGGACATCAAGGTCTTCCCCCGCAATCGAGATGCTCCAAATCAGCAACTGCATCACCGGCACGACGAAGGCAATGAAAAAGACGCTTGCGGCAAAAATCGCCGCGCACCAAGACATCAAGCCGTACAGTGGAATGCGGTCCCCTTCAATCCGCATCAGGCGCGTACTGGTGTAGCGCATACGCGCGGTCAATTTTTGCTCAAGCAGCAACAAAATAAAAACAAGCCCCACCAAGAGCGAAGCCAGTTGGGAAGCAGCCGAAATTGAAAAAAACCCGAACCAGGCCTGATAAATCGCTGTCGCAAAGGTATCATAATTAAAAATCGACACGGCACCAAAATCGGAGAGCGTTTCCATTAGGGCCAGCATCACGCCGCCCGCAATCCAGGGCCGCGCCATCGGCAGGGCCACACGAAAAAACCCGCTCACCCGGCCCGCACCCAGGGACTGCGCCGCCTCCAAAGCCCGCCGTCCCTGGGTTAAAAAGGCATTTCGCGTCAAGAGATAGACATAGGGATAGAGCGTCAAAGTCATCACCAAAACCACGCCGCCCGTCGAACGGATTTCAGGAAACCAAAAACCGTCCTTCCCGAACCGGGCCCTCAGCGCCGTTTGAATCGGCCCGGAAAAATCCAGCAGGCCGATGGCCACAAAAGCCGTCACATAAGAAGGGATCGCCATCGGCAGCATGAGCGCCCAATCCAAAAACCGGCGGCCCGGAAATTCCGTCGCAGCGGTCAACCACGCCAGACTCACCCCCAAAACACCCGTTCCGAGCGCAACACCGAGCGTCAGCCAAAACGTGTTGACCAGAATGCCGGGGAGTGTTGTTTCAAGCAGGTGCGCCCAGATTTCATCATGGGCAGAAAAGACAGAAGAAAATATGACAGCAAGCGGAACGATGACAATCGCGGCGATCAGGAAAGCAGCAAGCCCCCACCGGTCAATCGACAGAAGGGGGCTTGGGTTTTTGCTCAGGGGAAAATGCATTTTCGGCCGATTAAAACTTGACCTCGGCTTGAACAAGCAATTCGTTGTTGTCCACGTCCGCGCCGCCCGTATCTTCTGTATTGATGTAGTATTCGGTCTTGATTTTAAAACCGCTCACCATTTCGGAGATCACCGCCACTGTGGCCGCCTGGCGGTCCCAAGTCCGGGAATCGGTCGGCACATTCGGCAAATCGACATTATATTGTTCGTATCTCAACACAATTTCAAGTGACTTTAAACGATTCATGCCCAGTTTCTGCTTGTATGAAGGCTGCACATACCAGCCGTCGCGATCCATCAAACCGTCTTCCGCCGCCATGTATTGACCCAAAAAGTTGAACGCACCCAACGTGTAGTCCAGATTTACGCCGTAGCGGCTTTGGTCTTTATTCGCCGTATCGGCATAGCCTGCAATCGTATTCAAATAAGCGATGTCTTTATCACTGAGATCCGCCGCGTACCAGAAAGGCAGGATGTCGATCTTATGCCCTTCCTTAAAATCGTGGCTCAGGCCGATGCCGACGCCGATTTGTTTATTGGCGTTATTTTCGTTGTTGTCGTCATCATCCGTTGGAATATAGTAGACATTGTCCTCCCCGGCGCGGCGGTCCGCCAAGCGCCGCCCGTTTGTGGCGGAAAAACGCCAGTAAAGCGGACCGGCATTGCCTCCCGTAAAAATCCCCAGATCCTCATCCTGCCAGAAGGCATAACCCAAGATCGGATAGGATTCCGTTTTCCGGCTCACCTGGATAAAGGGGTCCTCCTGTCCCAGGGTCACCCAGCCATTGAACGGCAGTTCCGAAAATTTCACCCAGGCTTCATCCAGCTTGACTGTCTTGTCGGGGCTGAACTGAATATCGGCTTGAAATAAGATATTGTCGCCCACATGCACTCTGGGTGTGATGACAATCTTATCGATGGACATTCTGGGATTGGGATTGCTGCTGTCTTTTTTCGCACCATTTTTTTGGTCAGGATCTTCGGGAGGATCATTTCTCACCGCATTGGCCTGAGAATCAATGATTTCAAGTTCCAATTCTCCGCCGATTTCAAACTTTGCCCCTCTCAGGGAAATGACACCCTCTTCTGCGACGGCATAAGAAAGCGGCATTTGAAAAGCCGCGAAAAAAACAGCCGCCGCAAAAAGCGGGACGCCTTTGCGCATGAAAAAGGCAGACGAAAAAATAGATCGAATTAAAATAAACAGATCGTGCTTCAAACCGGTACCTCCTGTTCGTGTGATCGTATGTTGTTGTAATAAAAGGGATTATTTCGTTTCAAGCCGTGTTTTTGAACAATCGGAGCAAAGGCCGTAAAGTTCCAATTTGTGACTGAAGATTTTAAAATTGTGTTTCTGCGCAACCTTTTCCTGCAGGGTTTCGATTTCTTCATTCTGAAACTCGATGATGCGCTGACATTCCTGACAAATGAGGTGATCGTGATGCTTCACGTTGAAGACCAATTCGTAACGCGCCTGGCCGTCGCCGAATTGCCGCTGCTCCGCCAAACCGCTTTCACAAAAAAGATTCAGTGTCCGGTAAATCGTCGCCAGCCCCACGGATGAGCCCGCATCCTTCATCTTGCGGTAAAGCGACTCTGCCGTAATATGCCGCTCCGAATCCAAAAAGGCCCGCAATACCGCCGAACGCTCCTTGGTAACCTTCAGGTTGTGCCTGGAAATATGACTTTTAAGCAGTGCCTCTTCTTTTTCCATACCGCCTCTCTGGTGAAATATGATGAAAACGCCCCGCAAAATGCATTCGATTCATTATCAAAATCGCCAGATTCTAAGGGAGTCGGGCTTGTTTTTCAATGTTTTTCTGGCAACCTACAGCATAACTGTCACCGAGACAGGTTCCATTTTGAGTTTAAGGCAAATCTCAGTACACATCTCATTGACATTGCGGTATCAGTCCAAATCTGAGTCATCCCGTTTCAACGCTATCGGAAACGGGACCATATCAAAAACCAAGACGTCCGGCACTATGCCGTTCTCATAAAAAAGCCATGGCGACTTCGTCGGCGAAGTGCATGCCTTTGGGCGTGAGTTTGATGCGCTGCGCTTCTTTTTGAAGCAGTCCCGCATCTTCGAGCGTTTGGCCGGTTTGCTTGAAAATAGGATCGTGCGTGATGGCCTCTGATGGAATGCCTTCTATTTTTCTGAGGCCGAAGATGATTTGATCGATTGCCGCATCCCGCGGCGATACTTTTTCCCGTTCAATGACCGGCAGTAGGCCCGCTTCCAGTTTTTCAATATAATCCGGGATGTTATCCGTATTGACACTGCGTTCTCCATTCAAATAGGAATGCCCTGAAACGCCGAATGCGCGTACCGCTTCCTGATGCCAGTAGCGCAGGTTGTGCCGGCTTTCATAACCGGGTTTGGCGAAATTGGATATTTCGTATTGTTTGTAGTCCGCGCAGGTCAACAGTTTGCGCGCGCGCTCGTAAAGCATTACTGTTTCCACTTCCTTGGGGAGATTCAGTTTGCCTTCGCGCACCTTTCTGTTAAACAGCGTCCCGGCTTCGATGGAAAGCGCGTAAATGGAGATGTGTTCCGGCGAAAGGGCGATCGCTTGTCTCAGGGTATTTTCCCAGCCTTCGGTCTTCTCATCCGGCAAACCGTAGATTAAATCGATGCCGATGTTTTCAAATCCGGCGATGCGTGCCGTTTGAAAGGCGGTGACGGCTTGCTCTGCCGTGTGGCGGCGGCCCAGCCGTTGAAGTTGTTCATCCGAAAAGGATTGCATGCCGAGCGAAAGCCGGTTGATGCCCGTTTTTTGAAAGTCCGTCAGATTGTGTACATTGATTGTTGCGGGGTGGGCCTCGAGTGTGATTTCGGCATCTCCGGCAATTTCAAAGCGATCGCGGCACCGGCTGAGGAGTTTGTCTAAAACGGCGGCGGGATAACGGCTGGGCGTGCCGCCTCCGAGATAAATGCTGGTGATTTGTCGCCCTGCGGTTTCCGGTGACGCGGCATAAGTTTCGATTTCTTGATGCAATGCGGCCATATACCGTTCCGCCCATCGCACACGGTAGCCTTCCACATCAAAGGCGCAGAAGGCGCAGCGGGCGATGCAAAAGGGAAAGTCGATGTAGAGCCCGAGGGTTTTCATGCGCCGAGATCTTTGTCCGTTTTCAGTAAGGCAAGCAGGTGGTTTGTTTCACGCGGCATGGGCGCTTCTTGGCTGCGGAGATACTTGAGATGCTCCTTTAAAAAGACCACATCGGCCGGACGGTCGACATCATACCAAAACGGCAGCAACTGATAGGCAAACTTTTGCCGATTGAGAATTTCAAGCGTGTGCGTTAAAACGGTTTCGGTTCCCCAGGCCGGACCCTCAAACAGGGCGGGCAGGGCGTGTTGTTTTTTAGGGGGCATTCGGCGGGTGCCGATTAAATAATAACCGCCATCTAGCCCGGGCCCGAGAACGAAATCCGTGGCCGACAGTTTTTCAAAGGCGTCCGGAATAAAGGCCGCCGGCAGGGTCGGCGCGTCGCAGCCGATGATGACGATTTTTTCAAAACCGTTTTCAAATCCCCATAAAAAGGCATTCAGCATGCGTTCACCCAGGTCTTTGCCTTGTTGAAGCATGAAGCGCAAGTCGTATTTTTCTCCGCAACGCTGAAAAAAGGGATGTTCAATGTCAGGCGCACAGGCAATGGCACATTGCACGGCACGGGTATCCGAGAGCTGTTTTGTCGCATCGAGCAGGTCCTTGATGAAGGCTTCCTGAAGTTTTGCGGCATCAGTCTTTGAGAGAAAGGGGCTTAAACGGGTTTTGACTTTTCCCGGCTCCGGAACTTTTGCAAATAATATCAGAAGTTTGCGCATAGGGTTTCATTTCAAGCACATCATAAAAAAGCCCCGCCGGAAAGTTTTCCAACGGGGCTTTTTAAAACGCAATAAAATCGTGTACTTAAGAAATTTTACTGACGTTGACGGCTTGCGGGCCTTTTTGGCCTTGGGTGATTTCAAATTCGACTTCATCACCTTCATCAAGGGATTTGTAGCCGTCTCCGACAATGGCTGAGAAATGGACAAAGACATCGTCTCCGCTCTCAGGGGTAATAAATCCAAAACCTTTGCTGCCGTTAAACCATTTGACTGTTCCTGTACTCACTGTTTGTTTCTCCTGTTATGTTATCAGCGATCCGCTGACGAAATGTCCAGAGTCGGCCAAATTAGCAAAAAAAAAGCTGCAGCAAGATGGAAAGAGCTACAGCAAATTACATTTTCTGTTCACTTTCGTACTATGGACCTGAAGTCACGTTACCATAAGAAGAATTGAAGATCAATAGCTTAAATTGACTTCAAGACCGTTTTTTTTGTGGAAGCCACGTGTTTTTTTTTGCGCCTTTAAAAAAACATTGACAAATTGCCCCGGCCAAGAATACACTATTTTTGCTATTGATAGTGATTATCAATATTGTTTGTTGCGGCCAGCGATCCTTTGAGAACCCGCGCCCGAAATTGATGAAATTGAATGAACAAAAGCGCGAATACCGAATATAAAGGAGGTTCTTAAGAGATGCGAAAAAGAGTAGTGCTGGCCCTGCTGACCGTGACAAGTCTTATGCTCATACAAGCGGGGCGTGCGGCCGCAGAAGATGCGACGGAGGACGGCGCAGAAACGCAGGTGCTGGACAAGATAAAAATCATCGGAAATCCCGCCAATATTGACAACCTGCCGGGTGCCGCCCAGGTCATTGCAAAAGAAGAAATCCGCCAACAAAGTTACGACGACGTAAGCCGCGTACTGCGTAAAGTGCCGGGGGTCAATATCCGCTCAGAATTCGGCTTCGGACTGTTTCCCAGTATCAGCCTGAGAGGCGTGGACACCACCCGCAGCGCAAAAGTGACGATTATGGAAGACGGCATTCTGATGGCGCCCGCGCCCTATTCCGCGCCCGCCGCCTACTATGTGCCCACCGTGGGCCGCATGAGCGGCTTGGAAATATTAAAGGGTTCGAGCCAGATTAAGTTCGGCCCGCATATCACCGGCGGCGTGATCAACTACCTTTCCACGCCGATTCCCACCAAAGAAACCGTTTATCTTAAATCGCTCATGGGCAGCTTCGGGGAATTGCGCACCCACGCCTATGCCGGAAACACCTTTGACACAAAAATCGGTCGTGTGGGTATTTTAATTGAAGGCTACAATCGAAAAAATGACGGCTTTAAAACCATTGATCTCACCCCCGATTTTCGCGACGGCAACGATACGGGCTTCAGTAAACAGGATACGATGCTCAAGCTTTCCTGGGAGCCCGATACAGCGGTTTATCAGCGTTTGGAATTCAAATACGGCCGCAATGAACTGGATGCCAATGAAACCTATCTGGGTTTGAGCGAAGCGGATTTTAATGCGGATCCCTTCCGCCGTTACGCGGCCTCGCGTTTTGATAACATCACCACCGAGCAGGAAAACAACTATCTGCGTTACGCCCTAAGCCCGACGGACGATCTGGACATCATCACCACGCTGTATTGGACGGATTTCAAGCGCAACTGGTACAAACTCAAAGATTTGCGCAATGTCAACGGCAATACCGTCGGTCTCTCCGCGGCCCTGGCCGGTGCGCAGAATGGAGAAGGCCTGGCTTGTCTGAAAGGCGCCTTCGCCTGTACCTTGCGTGTGCGTGCCAATAACCGCGCATACGAAGCGCGGGGCGTCGAGTCTGCGCTTTATTATCGTTTCGGTTCGGAGATCCGGCATGAGCTTGCCGTGGGCGTACGCTATCACGAAGATCAGATTCGCCGCTTCCAGTGGGATGATGACTATATTCAGGCGGCAAACGGGACGATTTCGGACCTGAACCCCGGCACACCGGGTGACGCGGGTGATCGTTTGCAGCAAACGGACGCATGGGCGATCTATGTGCAAGATACCATCGAAGCCGGAGCCTGGACGATTACGCCGGGCATTCGCTACGAAATGCTGGATCAGATTTCCGAAGAGCCGAAGGGCAGCTTGCAAGCGGTCAGCGGCATATCGGGACGGGACGGGAAAAACAGTTTTGACATGACCGCGGGCGGTCTGGGTATTGCCTATGAATTTAATGAGGCGTGGACGGGTTTCGGCGGTGTGCACCGCGGTTTTTCGCCGCCCAGCCCGAGAGGGACGCGCGCCGGCCTCGACCCCGAAACCAGCACGGCCTATGAAGCGGGCGCGCGTTACAGCAATGCAAGACAAGCCCTGGCCGCCGAGGCCGTAGCGTTTTATACCGATTTTAAGGATTTGATCGTGGTAGACAATATCGGCGGTGCGGGTTCAGGCAATGACGAAAACTTTGGAGAGGTGGTTGCCTACGGCCTTGAATTTGCTCTTCAGTACGACCCGGGAATCGCCAAGGGCTGGTCATTGCGCAACCCCTGGTTCATGAACCTGACCTACACCAATGCCGAACAGCAAAACGACGCACAATCCACCGATCCCGAATCCATTTTCAGCTTTGGCAAAAAGGGCAACAAAGTGCCGTATATTCCGGAGATTCAGCTCAGCCTCGGCACCGGTGTGGAATCGGAGCGCTGGGGCGCGTTTATTTCGGGCAACTACGTGGGCGCAACCTATACCAGTGCGAATAATGTGAATAATCAAGTCAACGGAAACGGCGACCCCGATGCCCGCTTCGGCAAAACCGACAGCTATTTTGTGACGGATGTTGCAGGATTTTACCGTGTCACACCCCGGGTAAAGCTCTTCGGCGGCGTGCAAAACCTGTTTGATAAGGAGTATGTTGTCTCCCGTCAGCCGCACGGCCCGAGACCGGGCATGCCCTTGTTCAGTTATGCGGGCATTGAATTTTCAATGTAGAATGGAGGCGGTTTTCGGAGCAAAGCATTGATGAAGCAAACTGCGAGGAATGACGATGACTCTTTATAAACTGATTCAACAAGGCGGGCCGGTGATGTATGTCTTGCTGGGCCTGTCGGTTCTGGCGACCACCCTTATTTTAATGAAGCTGTTTCAGTTCTTCAGAATCGGTTTGTTTCGCACGGCCTTTGTGGAAGAGAGTCTCGGCGCCCTGCACGCGGGCGGGCCGGCGGAGGCCTTGCAGGTACTGAAAAACAAAAATCATCCGGTTGCGCAAGTCATGCAACGCGCCCTGCACTGCGGCTTGGACCCGGCCATGTCGGCGAAAGACGCGGATGCGGAAGTGAGCCGCGTCGGCTCGTCCAAGATTCGCCATCTCGAATCCTGGCTGCGCGGACTTTCCTCCATCGCGCATCTCAGCCCGCTGCTTGGCCTGCTCGGTACCGTCATCGGCATGATCAGCGCGTTCATGCGTCTTGAGGCCGCGGGCAGCCGGGTCGATCCCTCCTTGCTTTCGGGCGGCATTTGGGAAGCGCTCTTGACGACAGCCTTCGGTTTAACCGTGGCGATTCCTGCGATGGCGGCCTTCTATTATTTGGAAGGGGAAGTCGATAAAATCCGGGCAGCCATGCAGGACGCCTGTGTGCAAATTCTGATCTATTTCAATAAAAATGCCGAAGCGCCGGCACAGGAGGCGGCGGCCTTGTTGGAGGAGGAAACCTATGGTGTTTGAAGGCCGTTCACGGATCCGCGCGCAGTTGGACATGGCCCCGCTGATTGATGTCGTCTTTTTGCTGCTGGTCTTTTTCATGTTGACCAGTACCTTCCTCGTGCCGGAGGCGATTGATTTAACGCTTCCGGCCTCAAAGAGCGCGCAGGCGACCGATCCGCCGCCGGTTACACTGACCTTGGATCATGCCGGCGTATTGATGCTCAACGGCGATGTCACCGCATTGGGCGATTTGCGGACGGCGCTTGCGCCTTTGCTGGAAGCGGATGCCGGCCGCGCGATTGCCCTGAAAAGCGATGCGCGCGCGGCGGTGCAGCAGTTGATCGCAGTAATGGACGAAGTCCGCGCAGCGGGTGGCAGCAATATCGCATTATTCACCACACCCGCCGCACCTTGAAGATACGATGACGCATAACCGTTTACATTTCGGCATGGCCTTTGCCGTCGCCCTTCTGTTGCACGGCGGACTCATGGCAGGGTACAGGCTTTCCCCGGAGCAAGCCTTGCCCGATCCGCCTTTGCCGCTGCGGCTCAGCGTATCGGCCCCGCTTGCGGAAAGCCCGGTCAAGGAAACGGAAGTTGAAGAAAGGGAAGCTGAGACCGTCCCCGCAAAAGCTCCGCAGACGCCGCCCCGCCCCGAAGCGCCGCCTCCACCGCTTCCCGTGACACCGCCCCCGGAGCCTGCGCCGGAACCCGTGCCGCCGGAGCTTTTACCCGAAGCGATCCCTGAAAAGGTGTTCGCCGAAGCCCCTGTTGAAACGCCCGTTCAACAAGAAGCGGCGCCTCCGCCTATGATCCGCGAAGCCCTTTTGCCGGAGCCGCCGCTTGAAGAAATTGTCCCGGAGCCTGCGCCGGAACCTGTGCCCGAAGCGGTCGCACCGGAGCCGCCGCGCGAAGCCGGGGTCGCCGAAAAGCTTGCCGAAGCCCCACCCTTGCAGCCGGAGGTCGCACCGCCTGTCCGGTCTTTAGAGCCGCTTGCCGAAGCCCCGCCTGAAGTACCGCCGGAGACGGAAGTCTCTCAGGCGGTTTCCGCGCCCGCAGTGCCGGAAGAGGCCCTTGCCGAAATTTCCGAAAGCCCGCCGCAGAACCCTGCTGCGGTCGCAGCCTATAAAAAACTGCTCGCAGCCTGGCTGGACAAACACAAATATTACCCGCGCCGCGCCCGGCGGCTTCGCATCGAAGGCGAAGGCTGGCTGCGCATCCGGATTGATCGCGCCGGACGGGCACAGGACATCCGCCTTGAGCGCACAACAGGCAATCGCCTCCTGGATCGCGCGGCCCTTGAAATCGCCCGCCGGGCCGACCCTTTCCCGGTGATGCCGGAAAGCGATGCCCGCAGGGAATTGGAATTTATTGTGCCGGTCGCGTTTGTACTGCGTTAAGAAATTTCAGACATTATCTAAACCATCTTTTTCAGGATAAAAAAAGATTGACAGGAATAATCAGGATGTGCTTTTATTGATTATGATAATGATTATCAATTAGATGAGTAAGAAAGTTTGAGGTAACAAATGGGAAAGGATGAAGGCGTCGCGAGAAAAAAAATCGTACTCAATATTCTGGATCAAAAATTGACAGAAGAAGAGCTGCGTTGCCTGTGCGGCAGCCTCATTGCCCGCATTCTCAAGGAAGGACTCGAATTAAAATGCAAACGCTGTAAGCGTTTTCATGTGATTCCGCTTTCATTGGAGGCGCCTTCTTAAAAAAACGGCGCGGCAGCCCTCGGGCTGAAGTATTTTGATGCGTGCGGCTCGCGGGAGTATCACCCCCCAAAGCCCGGAACGGATTTCCGTTTCGGGCTTTTTTTGTTCTTGAGCGGGGGTGTCCGACTTCGGGGCCCGGCGTCTCAAGCGTTTTGGAGCGCAACAAAAAATGAGAACAAGCTGTTTTAAAAAAGAAGTTTTGGTATCGACGCCTTCGGGTGTCGTTTACCGGTGCGCCTGCGGGACTTACCACGTCGAAATCGACGCCGCCACCTTTCATTTCGACCCGCTTCAATTCGGCGGCGTGGCGCGCCTGTTCAAGCTCGCGCTCGGTGTCGTCGCGGCGCGAAAGGAAACCGCCGTCCAGATGGAACGGCCGTTTTCGATAAAACACAAAGTCATTCATGGAGGGATGCAATGAAAATATATCATGCAAAGTTGTTCGTATTGGCAATCGGTTTGTCCGTTTTTTTCGCTCTGATTCCCGATGTCTTTGCCGAAAAGGCCCTGCGGCAAAAGACGGGGTTTCTGGTGCTTGCGCCGGATCGCGGTTTTCTGGGCAACCGGGAAATCGAAAGCCTCTTTGAGACATTTCGCAAGGATTATCCCGCGGCGCTCGCCCTGGTGGGGTCGAATTACAACGGTGTGGAGAGTGAATATGCGGCGTATATCACCCGCGCAATCAGAACACTGAAGGAAGACGGCGCCACGGAGATCGCTGTGCTGCCGCTCTTTCTTTCCGGCGCCGATCCGGTGCTCAAAAAAGTGCGCCCGCATTTTGCGGCCTATGCCGCGGGCATGCCCGTGCACTGGACCGCGGCCCTGTCGGAGAGTCACCTGAGCGCCCAAATTCTCTTGGATCGTGTCTCGGGAAAAAGCCGGAATCCCGAGCAGGAACATGTGGTCATCCTGGGCATGGGGGCGATGAATGAAGTGGATGAAGCGGCGCTCCGCGCCGACCTGGAGAAACTCGCGGCCTATGTGCAGCGTTACCGGCCCTTTCAATCCGTCGAAATCGGCATCTACTATCACCGGAGGGCCGATGCCGCGTTAAAAGAAGCCAAAAATCAGGCAGTGGATGACTTGGTGATTCGAAGCGCCGCAAAAAAAGGGCACGCGATCGTCGCCCCCTTTTTCATCGGCCCCAAGTTCGACAACCGCATGTCGATGATGCACTGGGTCTCCAGAAAATTTCAGGCCTATGATCTCGACTTTGTGGATCAGGAAATCATGCCCCATCCCAATCTCCTGCTCTGGCTGAAAAAAGCCGCAAACGCTTTCCTGCCGCCGTCTGAAAAAGAAACCGGCGTGGTGATCATGCCGCACGGCGCGACGCAGCCCTACAACGATGTCGTGGCACGCGTGATTGCGCCCTTAAAAAGCCGCTACCGGATCGAGATGGCCTACGGCATGGGCGATCCGGCCTTGATTCAGCAGGCGGTCTCCCGCCTGGAAGCCGAAGGCATCCGGCGCATTGTTTTTGTGCGCATGTATTCCCTTTCGACTCAGATGAAACCCTTGACGGACTATATTCTCGGTCTCACAAACACGCCGCCGCCGGCCCGCAGCGAAGGGGACGCCCCGCCGGAGCAGATTCGCAGCGCGGCCCTGTTTACGGCCTTTGGCGGCTATGAGGAAAATCCGGCGATTGCGGAAATCCTGCATGAGCGGATTAGAGATATCAGCCAAGCACCCTCCAATGAAACGGTGATTCTCGTATCACACGGCGCGGGCGGGGACGAAGCCGATGCGCGCTGGCTTGAGCGGATGGAAGGACACGCCGAGCGCATCCGCCGTTTGGCGAAACCCGCTTTCCGGGCGATCAAAACGGCGACCCTGCGGGAAGACTGGCCGGAGAAGCGCGAGGCGGCCGTGATGCAACTGAAGGAAATGATCGAAGCGGGACGGCAAAACGGGCGCGTCTTGCTCATTTCAAACCGGCTCTACGGCGCGGGTCCCTATGAGCGGTTTTTGGCGGAGGTCGGCCTGAAAAAGGGAGAGCACTATGAAATGAACGGACAGGGCTTCGCCCCGCATCCGATTCTGACCCGTTGGCTGGAGGCGGGCATCGCACGGGCGTTTCAGCACTTTCATCGGGAGGATTTAAAAACGGCCTCGGCCGCGGTCTCCAAATGAAATTTCCATTTTAATCCCCCTTGGCAAATAAGGGGGAATTAAAAAGCCGGTCCAATACCGAATCCCCCCGCTCCCCTTCAGAAAAAAGGGGCGGGGGGAGAATCAACAAATGAAGGAGAAAAAAATGGAGCAGGAATCAAACGAAACGGTCATCTTGGCCAAGTCGGAGATCGGCATCATCGAACGCTGCCGGTGCAAGGGGTATCACCTCATGTTCCGCAATATGCAGTTTCACTTTAAGCAGGCGGAATTTTTTGCCCTGGCCGACTTATTCAAATCGGCCCGGAAAAAAGAAAAAGACGATGCCATTTTCAAGTCTTATATCAACAAGGTGCTTTGATGCCATTAATCGCGTCGGTCGTTTTTATAGTCTGCTTCGGCTGGGCGAGTGCCGCGGCGGAAGAAGCGGAAACGGACGGGCGCTTTGTCCCGCGTCTTGAGTTGGACGAGGTCGTCATAACAGGCACCCGGACGGAAAAGAAACTGCTTGAAGTCCCCGTGCGCACCGAAATCGTGACGCGGGAAGAAATCGAGAAGACCCATGCGCGGGATCTGAAAGAGGCCCTGGAGGACGTGCCGGGTCTGATCCTTAGGCGGACGCACGGCAAGCAGGGGCAGGAAGTCTGGATGCAGGGGTTTGACGCCGACCGGGTGTTAATCCTTCTGAACGGCGAACGGCTGGGTGCGACGACCGGCTCCACCGTCGATCTTGCGCAAATCGGCGCGGCGGACATCGAACGCATCGAAATCGTGAAGGGCGCGACATCGGCCCTCTACGGCAGCGAGGCCATGGGCGGCGTGATTAATGTCATCACACGCCAAGCAAAAAAACCCTTTTCACTCACCCTTGAGGCCGATGCCGGGACTTACGGCGGTAAAAACCTGGATGCGGCGGCGCTCGGCGGCGCATTGGGCGCCGCCCGCACGATGGCCGATTTGAGTTTTGTGCGGCGGCGCTGGAATTTAAAACTCACCTCCGACCTGCGCCGCTTGGAAGGTTTTGACCTGGGCGGAAAAACGCTCCGCACCGACGGGGACACCGTGCTGCGCTGGAATGTCGATCCGCGCATCGCGCTCACCCCCGCAGGCGGCGCCGAGCTTTATTTGAGTCCGCGGTATTATTTTGAGGACAAAGAACGGCGCAGCGAGGTCTTGGTCCCCGGCCTCGGCATCCGCACCCGGAAATTTTTAGAGGAAGTCAAGAAATGGCATCTCAGTTTGGGGGGGAAATATCCTTTTAAAAACGGCTCCCGTGTGTCGGCCGCCCTGGCGCACGAGCGGCTTGAGGACGTGAGCCGGCAGGACATCGTCGAAAGCCCTCAAATTGATCAACAACGCACGGCCGTCATTACGCTCTCGCGGGCCGAAGTGCAATGGGATATTCCCGCAGGAAAAATGCACCTTTTAAGTCTTGGCGCGGTCGCCGGACGGGAAACGCTCAGTCAGGAACAAGTGCGCGATGAAGCCGCGGGCCTCACAAGCATTCAGGAAATCACGCCCGGCGCCGAGCGGGAAAATCTCGAAACCTATTTGCAGGACGATATTTTCCTAAACGACCGGCTTGAGCTCTTGCCGGGCATTCGTTACCAATACGACAGCGACTTCGGTTCTTTTATGGCCCCGAAGCTCAACCTGATGTTCAAACCGGCAGATTTTGTGAATATCCGGATCGGTTACGGCAAGGGCTACCGTGTGCCGAATCTGCGCGAGCGTTTCTTTTTTTTCGATCATGCGGCCCTGGGCTACCAAGTGATCGGAAACCCGGATTTAAAACCGGAAACATCGGACAGCTTTCAGACGGGCATCGAGTTCTGGCGGGGAAAGACCTTTCACGGCGAAGTCAACCTTTTTTACAACCGCATCAAAAACCTCATCGACACCCGTCTGAATCCGGAAAAGAGCGCGGCGACGGGTTTGCAAATTTTCGATTACCAGAATGTGAACCGCGCCCTGACACAGGGCGCGGCGTTTTCCGGCCGGTTTTTATTCTGGCGCTATTTTACCTTCAAAGCGGGCTATACATATTTATGGGCAAAGGACAGGGATTTGGACAAGTGGCTGCCGCAGCGTCCACGGCACCAGATTAAGGGCGGTTTGGATCTGCATCTTGCGGATTGGGGCACGACACTTGTCCTCCGGGCGGTCTATCAAAGCAAAGAATATGTGGACGAGCAAAACATCGTCGCTTCTCCGGCCTGGACGACGCTGGATATCAAGTTGAATCAAAAGACGGGAAAACACACGACCCTCTTTATCGGCGTGGACAACATCACAGACGAACACCGGGACCCGGATCGTTCCGAGTTTGACGACTTTCGGCCCAACACCCCGCGCTTTGTGTATGCGGGCTTACGCATCAAACTTTAAAAAACAAGCGCCCTTTGCGGCCACATTGAAAAAGAAGGGAGCAAAGCAAGATGAAACATTTGAATATATTGACGGCGAGCTTGATCGCCGCCGGTGCGCTGGCGGCTTGCTCAAGCGGCAGTGACGCACCGCCGGGGGCGGGAGCAAACGGCACTTCTGAAACAGTTTCGGCGACGCTTTCGGAGTGGCGCATTGCGGTGGATAAAACGGCCGCGGGCAATACGGCCGGGACGCAGAAAATCACTTTTAAGGCGACGAATGCCGGTGTGAGGCCGCACGAATTGGTCATTCTCAAAACGGACCTTGCGGCCGACGCGCTGCAAGTGGCGGACGGCAAGGTCAAGGAAGGTGCCGTGGGGAAGGTCATCGGCGAAATAGAGGAATTTTCGCCGGGAACGGAAGCAGAGGTCACTTTGGATTTGCCCGAGGGCCGCTACGTGCTTTTTTGCAACGTATTGGAAAACGGAGAGCGCGAGGGACACTACCAGAAAGGCATGCACGTCGCCTTCACGGTCGGTACGCCCTCCGCCACAAAGAGCGCATTGATCGATGCCAGCGCCGGGGGCTTGGGTGCGGCTCCGGACGATCCAAAGAACAAGCACACCTACTTCAGCTTTTCGACGGGACAGGTCGTGGATTTGAGCGACGCGGCGGCTGAAAATTCTTCGGATTGGGACATTGCCTTCAAACGCTCCGGCATTAAACTCAACGGCGGATTCTCCGGGCCGAAGGGTGTGAAAGGGTATTTTACCGGCAACAATGCGGAAGCTTACGATGCGGCGGGCGATTTTGTGCGAAGCTGGTTTGAGACGGCGACGGCGGAAAGCGAACGGCCCGATTTTACGGCGGTGCGCGCCGCTGATGTTCCGGACGACGGCGATTTCAAAAGCGACAAGCTCGTCCCGGCGATCCGGGGGGACGGCACGGACGAAGGCTGGTGGTTTTACCTCGGCCCGCCGACGCATGCCGTGATCGCAGTCCCTGAAAACTGGTGGGCCGTCAAATCGGCGGGCGGAGACAGCTACGCCAAGTTTCATGCGACCGAACTCATCCGCGACAGTGATAGCGATCCGGAACCCCGCATGCGGCGCATTACGCTGGAAATGCAGGTACAGCCCGCGGGAAACGATTTTTTCAACGGGCTTTTTTCGCACACCTTCCTCATTCCGCGGGACGCGGGCGGTGCCGTTTATTACGATTTTGATACCGAGATGGAAGTGGATGTCTCGGATGCCGGATGGGACTTGAAAGTGGAATACGACGCGGCGAGCCGACAATATCGCATTTTAACAAACGGCGGCGTCAGCGGCCCCGGCCGGGGCGGGGCGCAGGCCCTAGGCAGTGATCCCGGATCGGTGACAAACGGGGCGGACCGGGATCAGGTGGCCCACTATTTTGCTGACAAAACCGGCGGGGTCTTCGTGGATGCGCCCTGGTATGCCTACAACATCACGGACGGAGACCACAGGCTCTGGCCGAATTACCGGGTATACCTCATCAAGTCGAACGATACGGTCTTTAAGATCCAGATTCTCAGCTACTACCATCCGCAAACGACGGAGAGCGGCTGGTATTCCATCCGTTATGAAGTGCTCGCATCGTAAACCCTTATCCATGTTCCGGGGATTTATTCATGCCCCGCCTCAAGCGGCGGGGATTTTTCAAGGAGGCAATCCGATGTCGATTCAAAAAATGAAATTGGTTGTGCATGAGATTTTGTTTGTATTCCTGCTTGCATGGGGGGTTATGCCGTCGCCGGTGTTTCCACAAGGCATGTCGGAGATCGAAGCGGAGATTCTTGCGGAGATGGGCGATACGCCAAGCCTTTCCGCACGCGAAAGGGCCGATGCGGAAAGGCCGCCCGCCGGAATTCGGGCCTTTGAAGCCACACCGCCGGAGAACACGGATGCGCGGGATCGCATGGAAGGAAATGACCTGGAAGGGCTGGCGGCCCTGTTTATCCCTCATGCGGGGATTGCCGCGGGCCTCATCGTCGTGCTTGCTCTGATTTGGCTGATACTGAAATTCCGGGAATTGTCACACAAAGAACGCCTGGCTGCGATTGAGCGGGGGCTTCCCGTCACAGAGGCGCTTGATCGAAAACGCTTGCTGCTCGGTGGGATGATCCTGTTTGTTTTGGGCGGTGCCATCGTCGCCGCGCTCTGGGGCAATTTTGGATGGCCGTCCGCCCTGTGGGGACTGCTTCCGCTTCTGTCCGGTCTTGCGCTGTTTCTTTATGCCGCCTTTGGCGGCGAAGATCGCGGGGAAGAAAAAACGGTGTCCGTCTGAGCCGAAAGGCCCGAATTTTAACACCGGCTTCTTTGCAAAACCTTCCCCTAACGGACTCTCCCAAGGGCTTCTCCGGGGGCAGGGGGTTTTTCACGCCCAAGGTCTCCCCTACCTTCCCCTGTCTCCGGACCCGATAAGGATGTGGCGGACCTGCTCCCGCGTCTGCCGGCCTTGCGTTTTCGCCACCACATCATGAGTCCGGTGACATAGAGAATCATCGGTACGAATCCGGCCGCAAACACAATAATGCGCCCAGGCAAGCCGAATGCTTCACCGTTGTGCAAAGGAAACATCCAGTTAATGAAGGTATCACCGCTGCTCATGGTTTGCGGCTTCCGGATTGCGAGCACTTTCCCATCATACGGATTGATCCAAAGCCGTGTACTCCCGCTGGTTCTTCGTACTTCGCCGGCCTGGCGCATCGTGACGCGGTAAACGCCCTCACTCGATGCGGGGAAATAAATACGCTGCAGTTCTGCCTTGGGAAATGAATCATGGGCAATCTTGGCGATCTCGTCTACATCCAGTCTTCTTGCCCCGGCTTCAGCGCCTGCCGAAAGCTGCGCCGGTGCGGTTTCCGTCAAGGGGGAAAACCATCCCACCACCGGCTTCACGTATTGCGGGAAAATCATATAGACCCCCGAAAAGGCAACCACAACAAGTACGAGGGCGGCATAAACACCCATAACCTTGTGCAAGTCGCAAACAAAACGAAAACCCTTGGCGCCGCACTTCAACGTCAATGCCCGAAATAACCTGGACCGTTTTGGCCACCATAAATATATCCCGGACAGTATCGAACACATTAACAGCAGCCCCATAACGCCCATGAACATTTTCCCTGCATCGCCTAACACCAGTGTGTAATGCAGCTTATAAAGGAAGCTCATAAGGTAGCCACCCCACACCCGTTGCCCTAACACCTCGGCTGTGAAGGGGTTGACCATCACGTCAAGAAAAACATCCTGATCCTCCTTGGGTACGGAAAATCG